>CAZJCN010000024.1:4748-14991 GCA_964544195.1 uncultured Phycisphaeraceae bacterium
GAACCTGGTTGATATGAAAATCGAACTGGGGCGGTCGACGCCAGGCCTTTCGCAGAAGCAGCACGTCGAGGAAACGGTTGAAATCCGGGTCGGGTTGAATGCGTGGCCTCGGCATAAAATAAGCCTACATGATCCTATGATCGCCGCCCCGCCTGCGTTGCCTCGAACCAATACTATTTTTCACCCCGACTTGTCGGCTGGTCCTGTCGGTCGATGCGGTTCCGCCAGCTTACCAGTATGTGGTGGATCCGATATTCGGATTAAGAACACTGCCGCAGGCCCCACAAGGATGCATTGCATCGCTGTCGCCATGAACAAAACAACCCCCGGACACCACGGCGTCCGAGGGTTTGATGATTTAAGCCGGGGTAAGACGCTATCTCGTCGTTCAGATCGCCTGGCAGATGATCGCCTCGAACAGTTCCTGCTTACCACTGGTCAAAGGCGGCTCGCCACCCTCGGCACCGATCTTCGCCAGGTCCTCGAGCGAGAGCTTGCCCGCCTCGAAATCGGCACCATGACCACTGTCAAAACTGGCGTAGCGCTGACGCAGCAGTTCCGGATACTTAGTGTTGTTGAGGATCTTATCCGCGATGATCGTGGCCCGGGCGAAACTGTCCATGCCCAACACGTGCGCGATGAACAGGTCTTCCGGGTCCGTGGAGTTTCGGCGGGTCTTGGCGTCAAAGTTGATACCCCCGCCCTGCAGCCCCCCGGCCCTGAGGACGACCATCATCGCTTGCGTCAGCTCATAGAGGTCGACCGGGAACTGATCGGTATCCCAGCCGTTCTGGTAGTCGCCGCGGTTAGCGTCCATGGACCCGAGCATGCCGGCGTCGGCAGCTACCTGCAGCTCATGCTCGAAGGTGTGCCCGGCCAACGTAGCATGATTCACTTCGATATTGAGCTTGAAGTCCTTGTCCAAGCCGTAGTGGCGCAGGAAACCGATGACCGTGGCGGCGTCGTAATCGTACTGGTGCTTGCTGGGTTCGCAGGGTTTGGGCTCGATGAAGAAGTTGCCTTTGAAGCCTTGTTTCCGGGCGTAGTCACGGGCCATCGTCAGGAAAGTGGCGAAGTGTTCCTGCTCGCGTTTCATGTCGGTGTTGAGCAGTGACATGTAGCCCTCTCGCCCACCCCAGAAGACGTAGTTTTCACCATCGAGCGCGATCGTGGCGTCCAACGCGTTCTTCAACTGAGCGCCGGCATAAGCCACGACGCGGAAGTCGGGGTTGGTCGAGGCCCCGTTCATGTATCGGGGGTTGGAGAACAGGTTGGCGGTGCCCCACAGGAGTTTCACGCCCGATGCGGCCTGTTTCTGCTTGGCGTATTCCACGATCATTTCGAGCCGGCGCTGAGACTCGGCGAAGCTGTCACCTTCCGCAACGAGGTCGAAGTCGTGGAAGCAGTAGTAGGAAACGCCGAGTTTGGTGATGAACTCGAATGCGGCATCCATCTTGTTTGTCGCGGCCTTGATCGGGTCCGGGTCGCCGTCCCACGGGTAGACCTTGGTCCCGGGGCCGAAGGGGTCCGCGCCGGTGCCGCAGAAGCTGTGCCAATAGGCCACGGCAAACTTGAGGTGGTCTTTCAATGGTTTACCCGCCACGACTTTGCCGGGGTCGTACCATTTGAACGCCAGCGGATTATCCGAGTCGGGCCCCTCGTAGGGGATGGCTCCGATCCCGGGAAAGTATTCGCGATCACCGATCAGCACGTTATTCGACATCGTTACTTCCTCACTTCACGGGGTTGGTTGGGTTGATCAGGTTATCCAGTCGCTGTTTCCACAGCGTGTAGGCGTCATGAATCAGTTGAGTAATCTGCGTGTCGGGCTCGGTGCTACCGACGTGGGCCAGAGCTTCAAACGCCTCGGCAAACGAGCGGTAGATCCCCGCGCCGATACCGGCCCCTCTTGCCGCGCCTACGGATCCGTCGGTGTCATACAACTCGATCTGCGCGCCGATGGCGGTGGCGAGGGTGGTGCGGAATACCTCGGACAGGAACATGTTCGCCTTGCCGGCCCGGATGATGCGTGGTGTCATGCCGACGGACTGCATAACTTCGATGCCGTAGCAGAACGAGAAGACGATGCCTTCCTGAACCGCCCGCGCCAGATGTCCGGGTTGGTGATGGTTGAATCGCAGGCCTTGGAACGCGGCCCCCGGATCGAGATTACACAGAACGCGCTCGGCTCCGTTTCCGAACGGCAGGAACGTCAGCCCTTCACACCCGACCGGAGCCTGCTCTGCGGTCTGATTCATCTGCTCGTAGGACATGGTGTTGCCCAATATGCGTCTGAGCCAGGCATTGGCGATCCCGGTCCCATTGATGCACAACAGCAAACCGAGTCGCGTGTTGTCCGGGCTGTGGTTGACGTGGGCAAAGGTGTTGATGCGTGACTGCGGGTCGTATTTCAATGAATCGCTTACGCCGTAGACCACACCGGAGGTCCCGGCGGTCGCGGCAATCTCGCCTTGTTCAAGCACGTTCAACGATAGTGCGTTGTTCGGTTGATCGCCTGCACGGTAGGTCACGGGCGTTCCCGCCGACAAGCCCAGTTCGTCAGCCGCTTGTGACGTCAATTCTCCCTGATGGCCAAAGGTCGGGACGATTTCGGCCAGCATGCTTTCGGGAATGCCGTAATGATCCAGCAGGATTCTGGCGGGCGTATTGTCCTTGAAATCCCAGAGCATGCCTTCCGACAGGCCCGAGAGTGTGGTTGCGATCCGGCCGGTCAACCTCGCCGCGATATAGTCGCCGGGGAGGCAGATCTTGTGGATGCGTTTGAACAGGTCCGGCTCGTTGTCCTTGACCCACTTGAGCTTGGACGCGGTAAAGTTGCCCGGCCCGTTGAGCAGGTGTTCGAGGCAGGTGTCCCTCCCAAGCGCCCGTAGCGCCTCGTCGCCGATCGAAACCGCCCGGCTGTCACACCAGATAATGCTTGGCCGAAGGGGTTGCCCCTGCTGATCGAGACAGACCAGGCCGTGCATCTGATACGCGATGCCGATGGCCTTGATGTCGGACGGGGAAGCATCGGCCTGTTGACGGGCATCGGCAATGGCATGCTTCGCGGCGTCCCACCATTGTTGGGGGTCCTGCTCGGCCCAACCGGGTTTGACCGCCTGGATCGGCATCTCCTGCTTCGGGTAGAACGCGGAGCCGGCGATCTTGCCGGTGGAGGCTTCCAACAGGCTGGCTTTGACCGAGGAGCTACCGATATCCAATCCGAGCAGATACATATGAATCGTCCGAGTTATGAAGGTAATGCGAGTTCATTCCGAACCGGCCGTCGGCGGACCCTGAGTGAGAACACGAGGCGTCGGTCATCTCTCACCCAGTCATGCCCCTTCGGGCCGGCACTCACGCAGATCGCTCACGAGAAGCGGTGAGTGTGTACTTTAATGCATTAGTCCGGCATCTGACAACGGCCGCCTGAAATCAATGCGTGGCGGGCTGGGCCGAGCCTTGGCATTATCCGAGCGGGGCTTGCAGAGCACCCAGTGATTCGGCTCGACTTCGTACAGGCGAGCGTCGGCTCCGCCATAGACCTCACCGGGGCCGAGTTCGAGCTTGTGCGGCGCCACCTCGAACCCGGCAGGAAAATCGTCCGGGATCGTCGCCCCGTCCGTCACCGTCGGCAGACGATCCACACTGCGCCCAAGCACCGGCATCGACAAAAGCAGACCGCGCGTGTAGGGATGCAACGGCCGTTCAAACAGGTCGTACACCGACGCATATTCGAGCACCCGACCGGCGTACATCACCGCAACCACGTCGGCGTTCTCGGCCACGACTCCAAGATCGTGCGTGATCAACAGCACCGCCATCTGCTTGCTTTCCTGAAGCGTGCGCAACAGTTCAAGAATCTGGGCCTGGATCGTCACGTCCAGCGCGGTGGTCGGTTCATCGGCCAGCAGCAGCCTCGGCTGACAGGCCAGCGCCATGGCGATCATCACACGCTGGCGCATCCCGCCGGAGAGTTGGTGCGGGTATTCCTTGAGCCGAGCCTTGGGGTCGGCAATCCCTACGTCACGCAGCGCCTCGGTGGCGATACGGATTGCGTCAGCCTTACTGACGCGCTGATGCAGCAGGACCGCTTCGGTGATCTGGTCGCCGATGGTATAGACCGGGTTGAGGCTGGTCATCGGTTCCTGAAAGATCATCGCGATCTGGTTGCCGCGGATACGGCGCATCTGTTTGTCATCGTAAGTCAACAGGTCCACGTACCCGTCCTGATCACCGCCACGTTCCGCGTCCTGCCAGAGGATTCGGCCGGCTTCGTAGCGACCGGGTGGAGTCGGGATCAACTGCAGGACCGACATCGCGCTGACGCTCTTACCTGATCCGGATTCGCCCACCACCGCCAGGGTCTGTGCCGGATAGACCGACAGGTTGACTCCCTGCACCGCGTTGAATCGTCGGCCGTGCCCTACTGCATCCGGCGCGGGAAAACTCACCGCCAAATCTTCGATCTCAATCAGGGGTTGTTCAGCCATAACTATCTCGTCCAATCGCCTTAAGGCGTAAGGCGGTGTAATTAATCCGTCCGTATCTTGGGGTCCAAGGCGTCACGCAGCGCATCACCGACGATGTTCAACGCCAACGAGATCCCGAAGATCGCCAGCGTGGCGGCGGTCATCTGCCACCAGTAGCCCCGGCTCAGCTCCAGCCTGGCGTCATCAATCATCACCCCCCAACTCGGTTCGCCTTTGGCACCCAGCCCCAAGAAGCTAAGGATCACCTCCGCGTGGATGAATCCGACGAACCGCAGGGAGAAATCGATCAGAATCAAGTGCGTGACGTTGGGGATGACGTGACGGAAAATGACACGGGCCTTGGATGCGCCGTAGGCGTTGGCGGCGGTCACGTAATCGCGGTCCTTGTGCTTCATCACCTCGCCACGGATCAGACGACACAACCCGACCCAACTGGTCAACCCAAGCGCGAGGTAGACCGCGGTAATACCCTCGATCTTGTGTCCGAACAGTGTGGCTTCCTTCAGGGCATACGCAAACGCCAGAATCAACAACAGGCCGGGGATCGAGCTGAGTGTCGAGTAGAGCCAGACAATGATTTCATCGACGAAGCCGCGGAAGTATCCGGCGATCGCGCCCAAAGGCACGCCGATGGCAATGGACAACAGCGAAGCGAAGAATGCGACGGAGAGAGAAATCTTCGTGCCGTAGATCGCCTTGCGTACGACGCTTTGGCCGAGGAAGTCGGTCCCCATCCACAGCTCGGGCGCGATGCGTGTCTGGCCGGTGTCGGGGTCAACTGTGGACCAGGTTGGTTTGGCGTAGGCCGGCCCGACCTCCTGCTTCCAGTCCGCGGCGACCCACCCCAGCATCACAGCGATGCCGATGATCACATACACCGCCACCACGGCGAGCATGACCATCGCCAGCCGGTTTCGCCTGAAGCGAAGCCAGGCGTCATACCACAGACTGCGCCCCGCGGAGGCGACCGGAACAGCAAGCTCGGCAGGTGCGGCGGTCATTGCAGAGTCACCCTCGGGTCTACGAGTGCATAACAGACGTCCGTCGCCAGGTTCCCCAGCACAAACAGCACGGAAATGATGAACGTCATCGCGTTGATGACCTGGAAGTCACGGGCCCCGATCGCTTCGATCATCAGGTACCCCAGACCGGGAATGCCGAAGAATCGCTCCAGCAGCAGGGAGCCGAGGAACAGAAACGGGATCGCCAGCACCACGCTGGAGATGATGGGGATCATCGCGTTTTTGAGCAGGTGCTTGAACAACACACGTCGGGTGCTCAGGCCCTTGGCATAAGCCGTGCGGATATAGTCAGCCCGGATCTCATCCAGCATGACCGTACGATAGAAGCGGACGTCCCGTCCCAATCCGGCGATCATCCCGAGCAGCGCGGGCAACACGATGTATTTCGCACCCGCCAGGCCGGGCTTGTATCCGAACACCTCGAACCACCCCAGCTTATGCGCGAGGAAGTATTGACCGAACATGATGATCGCCAGAAACGGGATACTCATCCCCATCACGCAGACAACCACCGTCACCGTATCCAGCCAACGCCCGCGGTGATAAGCGACAAACAGTGAGATCGGGATCGAGGTCAAGAGTAGGCCGAGGAACATCGGTACGGTCAGGCTCAACGACGGGATCGCCCCCTGTGCCAACAAGGTGGACACCTTCTGTTTGCTCATCCTGGCGCGTCCGAAATCGAACGTCACTGCGTTTTTGAAGTGATGAAAAAACTGGGAATCGAAGACCGCCAGCACGCCACGTTCTCGTGCCGCCTCGGTATTGAAAAACAGGGGCTTGTCGAAGCCCAGTTCCTTGCGTATCTCGGCGATCGTCTCCGGGCTGGCGTTCCGCCCGGCGTACTCGGCTGACACGTCCCCCTGCACGACGCGAAACAGCAGGAACGTCACCAGCAAAACGCCGATGACGATCAGCGGGGTGTACAGCAATCGTCGAACGATGTAGCTGAACAAGGCTTATCTCCCGACCCGTTCACGGCGAAGCGCCACGTCGATGTTTCGGTACTTGCCCAGTCCGTAGCCGAACACGTGCGGCTTGTAGTTTTTCAGCCAGTCGTAATGCAGGAGAAAGACTACGCGGTGGACGGTCAGCACACACGGCAGGTCATCGACGACCATCTGCTGCATCTGCCGGACGAGCTCATTGCGCTCGGGCGAATCCGGCATCACGGCGATTTTTTCATACAGCTCATCCACCTTGGGATTGCGGTAGTTCATGTTGTTCGGCCCGGGCGAGGCGTTGGGGCCGTAGAACAACTGCATGAAGTTTTCCGCGTCCGGGATATCCGCGACCCAACCCATCGCGTACATCTGCGCGCTCTTGGTCTTGACCTTTTCCTGAGCACTGGGCCAGTCCATGTATTCCACATCGACGGGGATGCCGACTTTTTCGTATGCACGGATAAACCATTGACCAACCTGTCGCGCGGTGGTATCGGTTCCGCCCATGGTCAGGACGATGGTCGGCAACGGCCCGCCGTGGATTTGCTCGGCCTCCTTGACTTTCTGCTTCGCCAGGTCAGGGTCATAGACCGTATAGGGGCTGTTGATGTCCGGGTCGTAGCCCGGGAGCATCGGCGGGAGGATGCCGCGTGCGGGGATGCCCCGGTTATTGAGAAACTTCTCCAAAAACTCCTCCCGGTTGATCGCCAGGTTCATCGCCTGACGTAGAGGCAGGTTTTTCCCGAGGACCGGGTCTTCCATATTGAAGCCGTACCAGTATGTCGCGGCGTCTTCGTAGACTTCTAAAACGATGCCCTTGGCTTGCATTTCGGGACTGAGCTCACGCGACGGAGTGATCGCGGTGTCGAAGCTGTCTTTCGGGATCCCTGCGATGTCCAGGTCACCGGCCAGGAACTTCAGCCACAACGGCTGATCCTCCTCGATGATGGTGATGTCGATGCGGTCGATCAGGGGCAGCGGCTTGCCCGCGTCAGCAAGCAGACCCTTTTCCACATCGCCCGGCTCACCCTCGGCGGGGTAAAACTCTTTCCGAAAGGTCGGGTTGCGGTCGAGGATGATCTTGCTGCCGTGACGCCACGTCGTCAGACGGTACGGCCCGGTGCCGACGGGATGATTGATGAACTCTTGGCCGTAGTATTCCACCGCTTCGCGCGGAACCGGCGCGGTCGGCAGATGCGCCAGGTAATACTTGATCTGAGGCCAAGGCTTGGTCAACCGGATCTGCAGGGTATGGTCATCCAGTGCCATGAGCCCCTCAACCGGCCGGGAGTAATCCACGTCCTGCTTGTTCTCGACGGTCTTGGTGTACTCACGGAAGTCATCAAAGCCAACGATACGCCCGTCAAAGATCCACCAGTTCTTGGACACGTTCTTGATATCAGCCAAACGTTTCCAGGAATAGATGAAGTCCTCCGCGAGGAGTTTGCGTCCCTTGCCGCCGGTTTCGGTGAAACAGGGATCGTCCTGGAAGAACACATCGTCCCGGATGCGGATGGTATAGGTCAGGCCGTCGTCACTGACTTCGGGCATGTCCGCGGCGAGCGAGGGGATGATCTCGTATGGCCGTTTGAGATAGTGATACTGATACAGGCAGTCGTAGATGTTGGAGGCGATACCGCTGCTGGTGGTGTCGCCGATATCCATGGGGTCCATGCCCCGGACTTTGGCGCTGATCGCGCCGTAGGTCACAACTATGTTTTCGTTCGCGGTGTCGGCATCCCCCTGTCCCCCGCAACCGGGCAACATGGACAACAACAGACATCCGATTATCAGCACGCCAATCTGTTTACGTCTCATCTACGGTCACCTGATCTTTCAGCGTCAAGAAGTAATACGGCGGAGGTCATGTCTGAGCCCGTCGTGGGTCGAGCCGGTGTCGCAACGCATCGCCGAGGAAGTTCAGCGCCATCAACGTCAGCCCCAACAACAGGCAGGGGTATAGTAGTAACCACCACTCGATCTGTGTGGAGCCGGTTCTCATCGCCAGCCGGTGCAGTTGCGGCAGGCCGTCGGAGGCGAGATTGCCCCAACTTGGGACGGGTGCCTGTACGCCGATGCCCAGGAAACTGAGAAACGACTCCTGCAGGATCGCCTGCGGGACGGTGAGCGTGGCATAGACGACGATCGGGCCGACGAGGTTGGGCAGCAGGTGGACAACGAGGGTGCGGAAGTGCCCGGTCCCGGTGGCCCTAGCCGCTTCCATGAACGGCTGATTCCGCAGGCTCAATACCTGTCCACGGATGACCCGTGCCATGGTCAGCCAGCTTACGCCACCGATCGCCACGAGCAGGGTCACGATCCCCGCCAAGCTGGAAGAGGCGGATTCACTGAAACCGAGTCCCAGCAGCCCGGCGGTTACGAACGGCTCGAGCGCCAGGTCCATCAGCACGACCAGCAGGATGTACGGCAGGCCGTACAAGACATCCACGATACGCATCATGAAGGCATCCACACGCCCGCCGATGTAGCCCGCGGTGGCACCCCATGTCACACCGATGCCCACCGCAATCAACGCGGCGCTGCAACCGATGCCGAGGCTGATCGCCCCGCCGAGCAGACACCGCCACAACAGAGACCGGCCGAATAGGTCGGTTCCCATCGGCTCACTGAGCGTCGGCGCCATCCGCGCCATCCCCTCAGCAATGCGGTGCGTGTCGTAATGCTCGATCGACCAGGGCAGAGTCAAAAAGCATGGCAGCGCAATCAGCGCAAGCATGATCGTCCCCACCCACCCGGTCGACAGGCGAGGGCGTATCATTTTCTTCGGTCTCGGCGTCAGGCTGACACTCGCCGCCGTTTCTGACATGCCGGAAGTATAACCAAGATGCTGACGGCCAACATCGAACGGCTGCCTTGTTCACCGCACCGGGCGAGCCAGGTTGTCTTCGAACTCGTCGAGCGAATAGGCCCGTGCGGAGGCATCCACGGTCGCGGCGTTGAGGTGCCAATCCCGGTGTCGGTCGGCGAGGTTTTCAAACACGAGGATCAGGTCCGTGGCTTTGACTTCATCCAGACGACGCCCGGACAGGCTCGCCGACGCGTCCCCGACCTCAAACCATTCACGCCAGCTGTAACTCAATCCGGCGAATCCCGCGGCAAGGTCTTCCGCCGCCAGATCATCCGACGGGCAGACGAACACATGAGCATCCGTGTCGAGATATGACTGTACACGAAGGTCCCAGGGCTGGTCGTCATCAAGGTCGGGCAGTCGGCCGTCGTTGTCGTCGGCAAGCAGGTGAAACCCCTGGGCGATCTGCTTCAGGTTGCCCAGGCAATTCGTCGAGCGTGCCGACTCGCGCGCCTTGGCCAGTGCCGGCAGGAGCAACCCCACCAGCAGCGACAGGATCGCCACCACCACCATCAATTCGATGATTGAAAACGCCTGATGTGTCGTAACAGTTTCGCGTCGCATCGTATGGACTCGCTGCTGGATCAAGCTGACTGGCGAAAACGTGGACCTGCCGATCAGAGTTGATCCGGTTCGGCAGGCCCACGAGGAGGGACATCCGTATTACTCGGGTGTCGGTTCGGCTGATTTTTCGGGTCGGCCGTGGATCACTCCCCGCAGCACGCTCGGGGGTACCACGTTCACATCCGTTGCCGGAGTTGGGCCGCTTCGTCCGACAAACTTGCCGGCCAATCTCAAACGGTCCCCCTTGCCTCGGAGTGTGACGACGATGCGGATCGGGTAGGTGGTGGTCACGCCATCGACTTCGGCCGTTGCAGTTCCTTTGCCGACAAAGACACGGGACTTGCCACGACG
>CAZJCN010000024.1:15091-17171 GCA_964544195.1 uncultured Phycisphaeraceae bacterium
CAACCACTGGACCTTTTGCCTGATCATTGTTGTGCTCCTCTAGTCAAGACCATGAAATAACCCTCGTGCTGCCGGGATGGAACGATCCCTGCTGCACGAAACAGCCGTGCTTTGTTGTGGTTGTGACGGCCGGTCCCGCCCGGCTCATGGAAGGGCTAACGTCTAACGTGGAGACCTATTGCAGAGATGTGCCCCCCACTAACAGAACATCACATATCGTGGCCTGGCCCATCAGCCCCAGATTTTCTCGAAACGATCGGGATTGAACCCGACGGTGGCGCGTTTGCCATCGGTAATGATCGGCCGTTTGCAGAGCTTACCGTGCTCCGCGAGCAGAGCTACCGCTTCATCCTGTGACATCTTGGGGAGTCTGTCTTTGATCTTCATCTGCCGGTACAACTGGCCGGAAGTATTGAACAGATGGCGAAGCTCGTATTCGCCGGATTTAAGAATCCGCTTGAGCAGCGCCCGGCTGGGGGGGCGGTCCACGATGGGGATCCAGCGGTATGAAATGCCCCGCTGGTCCAGCCATTGCTTTGCTTTTCGGCAGGTGGAGCACTTCTCGTAGCCATACACGTCCATGTCGATCTCCTGAAGCTAAGGATTCGTATCATATACACGGCCTCAGCCTTGGGCTTGGGGGGCTTTGGCGTGGGCGAAGGTGCAGGCCCATCGCCTCGGATTTGAACCGAGCCAACGGCTTGGCTATCCTTAAGGGTCCATCGCACCAGTAGCTCAATTGGATAGAGCAGCGGTCTACGGAACCGCAGGTTAAAGGTTCGAATCCTTTCTGGTGCATTGATTTAGATGACGCCGGGCCGCCGGCAGGAGACCCTTCATGACAACTCCCCTTGTAACCACGCTTGGTTTTCTCTTTGGCAACGGCCTTGGCTGGGGGGAAGCGATCGTGCTGGCCCTGCTGGGTGTGCTGATCTTCGGCAAACGCCTGCCCGAAGTCGGCCGAAGCATCGGCAAGGGGATCGTCGAGTTCAAGAAGGGGTTGTCCGGCATCGAGGACGACATCGACACGGCAGTGAAGCAGCAGCCCCGGATCGAGCAGCATCAGTCCTCCAGCGTCGATACCGAGGCCAAAGCTGAAAAAACCGAATCCAACAGCAGCTCTGCCAACGGCTAAACGGCATTTCTATCCAGTCCCCTGTCGATCCTGCTGAGATCATGCGATAACGGCCGATAAGATCGGCATGAGTGATCCCACACCCCGCGTTTCCATCCTGATCCCCAACTTCAACAACGGCCGGTCATCGTCCCGCGACGGGAAGACCGACCTGATCGGGGACCTGCTCCAGTCGCTTCACGACACCCTTCACGACGACCCAACCTCCCTTGAAATAATCGCTTATGACGACGGATCGACCGACGACAGCCTGGACACCTTGCGAGAGTGGGCCAGCCGATCCTGGCGTGGCGGCCAGCCATTCCTGAAACTGATCGAGCAGGCTCACTGCGGCGTGCTGTCGGTGGCGGCCAACCGGCTGGTTCAGGCTTCGAGGGGGGATATTCTGGCCAGGCTGGACGGGGATATACAGGTTCTGACCCGACATTGGGTTTCGGCGCTTTGCACGGTGTTTGACCAAGGACCACCGAAGCTGGGCGTGGTCGGCCCGAAACAGCTCAGGCCGGACGGACGGATCCATGCCTACGGCGACTGGCTACTGCACCCCAAGGGCTATCACCATATCCTGGCTGGCGCGGACCCGGCGGTGGTGTCTGAAGCGATCGAGGTGGACCACGTCATGGGGTGCTTCTACTGCTGCCGACGGGCGGTGTACGACGACATCGGGGGGTATGACGAGCGGATCCTCCGGGGCCAGACGATCGACTTCGGCCTGTCGGCCCGGCTCAAGGGCTGGGCGTGTTGGGCCATCCCTCAGATCGAATACATCCACCGCCACGGCCTGCGCGGTGCTCGACAGACCACAGCCGACACCACGGAAGGCATCCGAACCACATTGGATACTTTCCGCGAGAAATGGGGCTTCTGCCGGCTCAGCCCCGATCTGGACGTGGTTCGAGAGCGGTACAAGGGAACGCCGCTGCTATGGAACGCAAGGGTGTTCGG
>CAZJCN010000024.1:17271-19135 GCA_964544195.1 uncultured Phycisphaeraceae bacterium
GGGGTGGACCCGGACGCTTCGAAAATCGCGCTGGCGAATCAATGCATCACGAACCAGAACTATCCGGCCCAGCGCCCGGAGTTTATTCATCAGAGCACCCCTAATCGACTGCCACTGGAGGATGGCTCGGCGGGTATGGTGCTGCTGTTCGACCAGATCGAAAAACACCCCAATCCGGTCGCCTTGCTTCGGGAAGCTCACCGGGTCCTGAAAGACAACGGCATCCTCGTCATCGTTACCCCACGCTTCAACCAGGCAACGACGGTGTTTGAGGCGGATCGTTTTTACCGCCCGGGGGAGCTGCTGGCTCAGGTCCAGGCGGTCGGCGGCTGGCAGCCTTTGTCCGACCCACGTCAAGGCGAGCCGAACCACCCGCTGTTTCTCGTCGCCAAGCGTATTGTCAAACCCGAACGCCCCAGCAAAGATCATTCCGACCAGCCCGAGTCCAAATCAACAGCACAAGCCGTCGAAGCGGCGTAGATATTGCAGAGGTCAAGGCCTGCGAACCGGTGGTTGTTCGGGGCTGTCAAGCGGAAATTAATCCAGCCGGGGTATTCCGATTGACGATGAATGTGGTAGGTTATGTCGCCGTTAGACGGTGTGGTGCGCGTGTGAATCTCAGGAAGATACGAGGCTGAGTATGAATCTGAGCCGACGCGAGATGCTGGTTGCAGGATTGGGCCTGCTGGTGGCGGGTTGCAGCGAAACCACCACGAGTCTGATCACCCGTCCCGGGACGCCGTGGCCGACCAGCACCAGCCGTCCCGTGCCCCGAAATACCGGTCAGGTCGCGGTGCCGACGCCGGCACCGACGCCCCGCTACAGTCAATCCGGCCTGCCCGGCCTGTTGCCCCGTTCCTGGTGGACGAAGTACGGCCCGAATCGTTCCAAGATCAACCCGATGGCGGGCGTGAACCGCATCACCGTTCACCACGAGGGCTACACCCCTGTCTGGTTCACCGATGTGGCCAGCACCCGGGCGAGGATGGAGCAGATCCGCCGAGTCCATACACGTGACCGTCGGTGGGCCGACATCGGCTACCACTTTGTCATCGACAGAGCCGGTCGGGTGATCGAGGGCCGATCCGTCGCCTACCAAGGGGCCCACGTCAGCCATCAGAACGAGCATAACATCGGCGTGATGCTGTTAGGCAACTTCGAACAACAAAGTCCTACACCACAACAACTCGCCTCTTTGCAGACCACCCTGCGGTATCTGATGGCCCGCTACAAGGTTCCGGTCAGCCGGGTATACACCCATCGTGAACTGGGCAAGACGGCCTGCCCGGGACGCCATCTGCAGCCCCGTGTTGCTCGGCTTCGGGACAGCGGCGCCTTGGCCTGATCTCCGGCACGCCGAATCATGACGGTTGGCGTACAATGGGGATATGAGCGATACCGAACAAGCTACGCCAGACGCCTCACTCGAGACCGATTCGCCTGAAAAGGCATCGGACGCGTCGCCGTCCAGCGCGTCGCCTGAGTTGACGCCCGAGCAGGAGCAGGAACTCGACCTGAAGCTTGAAGCAGCCTTATTAACCACCGACCGCCCCATGACGGCCGGCAAGCTGGGGGAATTGCTTGACGGCGTCGGTGCCAAGGCGATTCAGGCGTCCGCCGACCGGCTCAATCGGGTGTACGAAGAAACCAACCGAAGCTTCCGAATCGAAAAAGTCGCCGGGGGTTTACAGATCCTCACGCTGCCGCGTTACGCCCATGTGCTCAGTGCCCTGCACAAGACCCGCGCCCAGGCCAAACTCAGCCCCGCGGCCATGGAAACCTTGGCGATCATTGCTTACCAGCAACCGATCATGCGGGCACAGATCGAAAACATCCGCGGGGTGGCCTGCGGCGAAGTGTTGCG
>CAZJCN010000025.1:0-1369 GCA_964544195.1 uncultured Phycisphaeraceae bacterium
ACACCGACGCCGAGGTTGATCTTGTTGGGTCGGTCGTCCTTGTTGAAGGCTTCGGTCAGGCCGAGGATCGCGTCAGGGGGCGCCGCTTGAACGGTTTCAAACATGGTGTTTCTCTGGCATGTCAGGGGTGTCGGTTCTGCGGACCGGCACAAGAAAAACCGGCTGCGCGGATAGGGTATCGGGTCGGAAAGGTGGGGGCAAAGTCAGCAGAGGATCGTTTCGCGGTCGGTGACGACGGCCTGGACCGGCTGATCGTGCGGCTCGTGTGGCAGGTCGGGCAGGAGCTGCCAGTGGTAGCCGATGCCAACGGTGAAAGTGGTCGGGTGTTCGGCAAGGTAACGGTCGTAATACCCGCCCCCCATGCCCAGTCGTAAGCCGGTTCGGGTGAACGCCAACCCGGGGACGACGGCCAGGTCCGGCTGTGGCTCGATCGGTGCATCCGATGCGGGGACGGGGATGTGGTATTGATCCGGCCCGCCTGGCGCCAGGTCGTCAAGGCGGGTGATGCGGTGGGCGTGCATCCGGCCGGTGTCATCCAAGCGTGGGACACTGACCTGCTTGTTTATGGATAACAGTTGCGTGATCAACGGCCGGGTGTCGGGTTCATGGCGGACGGAGGCGAACACAAACACGGATCGCGCAGCCAGCACACGTTCCAATCGCATCAGTCGTTGGGCGATCTCTTCGCCGGCCTGCGCGATTGACTGCGGCGACATCGCGGCCCGACGAGCGATCAGGTCGCGTCGGAACTGATGCTTGCTGGTGTTCATGGTGATGACGGCTCGCGGGAAAACATGCGCACCTCCTCCTCGTCGGCGTGGTGTTCGGAGGTCGGGTCGATGCGCAGATAGTCTTTGAGGAAATAAACCGCCAGGTAGATGATCGGTGTATCCAGAAGCGCGGCGACGAACTTGAAGGCGTAGCCGGTGATGATAAACAGCGCCAGGTGCATCGCCAGTGACTTGCCTTCGGGCGGCAAGGGCAACGCGTGAGCATAGAAGTGGGTGATCAGGATGACCGCGACGGTGTCCACGAGCTGGCTGACCATCGTCGAGCCGTTGTTACGGAGCCAAAGGTGTTTGCCTTTGCACAACCGCTTCCAGAAGTGGAAGACATAGACGTCGACCAACTGGGCGGTGAGGTAGGCGATCATGGAGGCGGTGACGGCCCCGAACGCAAGCGTGCGAACCTGAAAGAACGTCCAGCCGGTTTCGCGGTAGGTGCCGACGGATTCATCGAACGTGGGCAACGGGGGGTATCCACCCGGCCCATCGTTGGGGACGAACCCGGGCAACAGCCCCCCTACCCACAGAATGAAGATCACCCAGAGGTTCAACAGAAAGCCGACCCAGACGACGAAGTTGGCCCG
>CAZJCN010000025.1:1469-4352 GCA_964544195.1 uncultured Phycisphaeraceae bacterium
TCACGCATCTATGACGGCGACGGCGACCAGTTGATGGTCGATCACGCGATCCAGGAACGCCTGATTGTCCTGCCGGACGGCAAGCCGAGTAAGCAGGCGGACACCTCGCCGCGCATCCGGCTGATGTGGGGTCAGCACCTGCTGGACGACGTGGTGGCGGGCCGGTATCGCTCGATCGTGTGTGCGGTCAATGCGGAGGACAACAGCCACGGCATCATCAGCAAGCTGGCGGAGCTGGTCCCGACCAGCCAGTGGACGCCGCAATCCATCACGAACCACACCAAGATGTTCGCCAATCGGGAAACCGTGACGGTTATCAAGTTCGACATGGACATGATCGAGGTGCTGGGTCTGCTTCGGCCGACGAATCAGGCGCACTTGACGTTAAAAGACCTGTCGCACGGTTTTTCGGTGGTGACGGAGATGCTTCGTCGCAAGCCTTGGAAGCGGCTGCCGGTGGCGTCCGTGAGCTTCCTCGGAGCCCACGCCAACGCACTGGTCGACGAACACGGGCAGGAGCCGAGCTTCGAGACGGTGCTTCGGACGATGTATGAGGCCGGTTTTACCGGTGACGTGTACCCGGCGCCGTGGATGTGGGAATCGGCCCCGACGGGGGTGTATGCCCGGTACCCCTTCCCGCCGTCGCTGGATGCCATGCGGATGGGCGGATTCTAAGACCACGGCTGACTTGAGTGCATAGGCGGGTATAATTCGTGGTTCACACGCACCTGAGTTGTGAGAGAGAATGACGTGTCCTGCAAGAGCCTGAAAGAACTCGCTGACGCCACCGGCTACCACGTGGGGGCTTTTCTGTTCGTCCAGCGCGGGCTGGATTACACGGTCAAGCGTATCCACGGGGAAGCCCCCGACCCGTCAGAGGACCTGGACGATTCGCCCGGCTCCTCCCGGCATGTCACGGGTCAGCAGCTGTGCTTGGGACTCCGTGATTTCGCCAAGCGGGAGTACGGGTTGATGGCCCGAAGTGTGCTGGCACGATGGCGGATCCACCGCAGCGAAGACTTCGGCCGGATCGTCTTTGCGATGGTCGATGCCGGGCTGATGCACAAAACCCCGGAAGACCGCCTGGATGACTTCGTCGATGTGTTCAGCTTCGACGAAGCGTTCGGGGATTCGTTGGTTCTGAGCGAGCACGCCTGAGCCTTCGCGCTGATTCGCCGGTTAGATCCCGTAAAAATCGGTCCCGCCCGGGGTATCCGACCGATATTCCCGGCTAGGGTGTTTCTATGCGCTGAACGTGCCTGTTTCCCGTCCACGTGAAAGGGTCAAGGATGACCGAACCGAAACAACCGACCCCGTTATGGATGCAGCGTTGGTTCCAGATCACGCTAGGTTCGCTGTTGTTGTTGGCGGTGGCGTCGCTGGCGCTGCCTTGGCTGTTGGGGTTGATCTATGCGTTGCGTTCGGTGCTGCTGCCGTTGGTCATCGCGTTGGGGTTGGCGTACATCTTCAACCCGCTGGTGAGTTGGATGCACCATCGTTTGAAACTGCCGCGTTGGGCGGGGACGGCGTGTGTGATGCTGGGCGCGGGTTGGCTGGCGCTGGTGCTGGCGTTGCTTATCCTGCCGCCGTTGATTTCACAGGGCGTCGAGCTGATCGACCGGGCCAAGCGATACCCGGAGCAGATCAGCCGACTGATTCAACATCAAGCGGAAAAACAACCGCCGAGTGATACCGCGGCAGCAACGGGGGCTGTGGTCGAGCCGGAATCCACTGATTCCGCTGACACGTCATCGTCCACGCCCGCCGAAGCCGTGCCGGCGGATGGAACGGGCCGGCTGGATCAGTTGCAGCAATTGGTAGAAGATGCGCTCGGCCCCGAGCAGGCGGCGGCGGTTCTTGCCGCGGTGGCGGACTGGCTGAGCAAACTGGACTGGCAGCAGGTGGCGGGCGTGGTCCTGGCGTCGCTGGATATCGGGGTGGGCGTGGTCGGCAGCGCCATCAGCCTGACGAGTTATGTCGCGCTGACCGCGGTGATCGTGCTGTTCTGCTTCTTTTTCTTCAGTTGGAAGCTGGACCGACTGATCGAGTGGTTCGTGCCGTTCATCCCGGCATCCCACAAGAGCGAGGTGCTGGGGGTGGTGGTGATGATGGACAAGTCGGTGGCGGCATTCATCCGTGGTCGGCTGGTGCAGGCGATGGTGATGTCGTTCGTATTGAGCGTGGGGTGGTGGCTCAGTGGAGTCCCGAGCTGGCTGTTGCTGGGCGTGCTGTCTGGGGTATTGAACCTGGTGCCGTTCGCGGCGGTGGTCGGGTACGCGGCGGCGCTGGTGTTGGTGCTGGTGGACTCGTTTGCGGGGGGCGGGTTGAGCTGGTCGGCGGTGATCTGGCCGACGGTGGTGTACCTGCTGGCACAAGGATTGGACGGGTGGGTGGTCGAACCGATCGTTCAGGGCAAAGCGACGGACCTCGACCCGGTGTCGGTTCTGGTGTCGGTGATGATCGGCGGGGCACTGGCGGGGTTGCTGGGGCTGTTGATCGCGATCCCCGTGGCGGCGTGCATCAAGATCCTGTCCCATGAGGTGATCCTGCCGAGGCTTCGTCAGATGGCGGCCGGGGACATGGCTGCCTCCGATGGATAATGTCCAGAAAGCCCTTCCTCCGTGCTGTCTGCGGCCATACAATCAATACAGCGATCAGGCCGGGGTCGGACTGTGAGTGATCCGGCAGCCCGCCCTGCCATTCGAGTGATGAGGAGCCGGCCATGTCGTTCAGAACCATTGTCATGGGCCTGGTCCTGACGTTAGGCGTGTCCGGCGCGTTCGGGCAGAGCCTGTCGGAACGGATCGCGGCGGTCAAGGAACAGCGGCAACGCTCGGCTGAACAAAACGCCGAAGCCGAACGACCTCCCAGCCAGCAGATCCC
>CAZJCN010000025.1:4452-15870 GCA_964544195.1 uncultured Phycisphaeraceae bacterium
TACGAAGTCACGCCTTGGTACATCGAGATCATGACCAAACGGCAGGCGAACATGCGGCCGGTGCTGCGGGTGTATGACGTATCCGACATGGTGATGCGTATCCCGAACTTCACGAACGCGCCCCGGCTGGACCTGAACGAGGCGCTGAGCAACACGAACTCAGGCGGGTCGGGCGGGACCGGTGGCGGGGGCGGCAGCAGCGGGCTGTTCACCGATGAGGATGAGACCGAAGAGGACGTGCCGACCAAACAGGAGAACGGAGAGGACCTGGCCGACCTGATCCGCAACACGATCGAGCCGGAGATCTGGCAGGCGAACGGAGGGGCGTATGCGTCGGTGCGGTATTACGACGGCCGGCTGATCGTCAACGCGCCGATGTATGTGCATCAACAGATCGGGATCCCACAGGTTCGGGCGTACCGTCCACGGGTGACCACGCGTGGCGATGGCGTCGGGGCGACCGCCCCACCGAGTGCATCCAAGCCGTTTGGTGTCAGGCCTGACTGAAACTGAAGTCCGGGTTGGTTGATTAAGAAGTGGCCGATTCGGCAGGCTCCGAGGATTCTTCGTCCTGATCCTCCCCGCCGGGCATGCGCTGTTCGATCGCGGTCAGGATGCGTTGAGTCGGTTCACGTTCGAACTTCCAGTCGTCCAATGTGATCCGACCGGCTCGGCCGTCGACTTCGTAATGCACGACCGCGATCCCCTTGCTGTCCCAGCGTGACTTGTCGATCGATTTGATCTGATCGTACCTCACGTGTTGCCCTGATCGGGTGCGGATGCCATCTTCGTCGGCTTCGATCCATTTACCCAACGACATGAAGAAGGAAAGCAGGAAATACAAACCCACCGGCGCGGTGATCGCGGCGAGCACCTTCTGCGTGAGGATGTCTTTGTCCTCCATTTTTTTCTTGGGGGTTTCGGTCGGCCAGCCCTTGGCCTTGGCGTGTTCGGCCCATAGCCGGGCCTGTTCGACCGGGTCCCCGGGATGCTCCTGCACGATCTTGTTGTAGTCCTGCCAGATCTGCTGGATGCGGGGGTATTTGACCGTGCCGTCATACAGGAACCAGGCGCTGAAGATCAGTGCCGCCACCCCGATCAGCCCCGGTCGCCAGATATATCCCTTACTGATGTTTGCTCTTACCGCCATGTCTGTTTTCGCCCGGTGTTACAGTTTACCCTGGTGTTACCCCATCCGATTAAAAGTCGATCCGCTCCAACGCCCTGCGCCACCAATGAGCCGCGATGATCCGGCCCAAAGGCCGGCGCATCATCATCGTGAAGCCCCCCTCGTCCACACGCCGACGCGGGATCCGCGGCAGGCCCTGTCCGTCGCTGAGCGCCCATTCCAGAAACGCACTGGTCTCGGCGATCATGCGCTGACGATCAAACCTGTCTGTTATTGAAAATCGGCGGTTTGAGCGATGAAACAACAGAAGGGCCTCCAAGCGGCAGTGGCTGTCACCCATCATACACGCTGAACACATCCGGGACACCTATTCTGAAATAAATCGCCCCAAAAGTGTTCTCCCGGCTAAGTGTCGGTCAATGATCCGCCCAAAGGCCCTTTTTTTCTTCCCTGGCCTGTTTTTCGATCCGCTGAAAGCGTTCCAAATAGCGGTGGCTCCATCGATCGTCGGCCGGGCTGTATCCCTCGGCAATGAGCAGCTCGTTGAGCAGTCGGCCGTCGGTCATCTCGACGAAGGCGAGCAGTCGGCCGTATCGGTCTCGCAGTCGGTGTGGTTCCAGCCGAACACGGACCCGTCGGCTCTGGACCAGCTCCCGGACGCGTTCAGTAGCCTGCTCAGCCAGAGGTTCAGCAGGTCGTGGCGGGTCGTGCCGGGCCATCTCCGGCGTGTCCACCCCCCATAGCCGGATCCGGGTGACCGGGTCGCCGCCGTCGGGGGCGTCAATTTCCAAAGTGTCGCCGTCGATGACGCGGGTCACCGTAAACCATTTGCCGTCATAGCGGGCCAGGTCATCCCGGGATTCGACCAACAGCCCGGACCGGTCCAGCCACATCAGCAGCAGGGCCACCACCAGCACAAGCACGGTGTAGGACCACCGTCGTCGGCTTCGGCCGATCAGGTAGCGTTGAACGGTCTGACGCGCAAGCGTGGATCGGAGGTTGCGGGGCATGTCGTGTTCCAGCAGGCTCAGTGGCGATGTCTTAGCCGGGCAGATCCGCCAGATGCAGGTAGCGTACGACGCCCGCCAGCATCAGCACGATCACGGCCAACAGCAGGTTGACCCACCGCCATGCCTTGGCCTTGTCATCGACCATCGAATCGACCTGAAAAGCCCAGAGCATGGCAAAGACGCCGGTCGCCAACAGCACCTTGAAGGACAGGATGCCCAGCAGCAACGCGCCACCGGCCTGATAGGTCTGCCCGAAGGCGACCCACTGATACACGCCACTGAGGATCAGGCCGATCACAGCCACAAGTAACGCCCAGCGGTACCGGCCCTCGATCCGTCGAATGACGTTGGTAACACTCGGGTCGTTCGGGAGTGACTTGGCGGGGCCTGCGGCAAGGACAATCAGGGTCAGACCGCCGACGATGACGGCCATCGACAGCAGGTGCAACCATCGCATGAGAAGAAAGAGCGTTGCGGACATCATGCCGACCAGAGTAACGGGCTGACAAGACAACGCAATCGCTATGGGTGTCATGCCCAGATATCCAGCAGGGATCCCGTCGCTGGGACAGGCTGATCCTGCCGGAACGCGAGCACGGGGGCTGGCATCGTCGGGGCATGCGTGCTGGTCGATGGCATGGTCCAAGGCCAGACACTGCGCAGGACGGGTGCATAGATCAGCCAGGCGGGGAACAGGCCCGGTGACGGCACAGCGGTTCCGTGAGATTCGCAAGGGTGACAATCGGCGGGCTGCGGGGCCTGCGGATGCTCCACCACACGGATCACCACCGGATCGGCATGGCGACAAGGGCCGGGAAAGTGACGGGACGGGGCAGAAGGCTGCGAAGCGTGGTGAAGAGCCTGCGGATCGAAGCGCCCCGGCCCGAACAGGTCGTGTCGGATGGACCAGACGGTGAGATTGTCGTGAGAGGTCAGCCGCATGCCGGGAGGGATGCGAAGGACAGACCGAGGGAATCCTAGCGAATTCAAATCGCCATAAATTTATATCATTATAAATTTTATACCTATTATCTCTTGGTATGGTTTATACGGTTTATGCCGGGTGTTTCCGGTACCGACGGTTACTGTTGCCCGCCGTAGCGAACCGCCTACCATGCCGACATGCGTATTGAAGACCTGGATTACGACCTGCCCCCCGACCGGATCGCGACCACCCCGGCCGAGCCGCGCGACCATGCGAGGCTGATGGTGGTGGATCGGGCCGACGGATCGGTTCGGCACTGCAAGGTGGCGGACCTGCCGGAGCTGAGCGTGTTTGAGGCGGGCGACCTGATGCTGGTTAACTGCAGCCGGGTGGTGCCTGCGTATTACCAGGCCCGGCGGGCCAGTACAGGGGGACGTCTGCGCGGGCTGTATCTCGGGCAGGACGCCTCGGGTCGGTGGCGGACCATGCTCGAATCGCGCGGCCGGCTCAAGGCGGGGGAAACGATCGTGCTGGACCGGGACGCAGGCCTGAAGTTGATTGAACCCTTGGGCGGGGGTGAATGGCTTGCGGCGTATGAAGGGGCGCGCGATCCATTGACACTGTTGAAACGGATCGGTGCCCCTCCCCTACCGCCCTACATCCGTCGGGCAAGGAAAGCGCAACATCAGCCGGAGATTACCCCCGACGATATACAACGCTACAACACGGTGTACGCGGACCGGGACGGGTCCGTCGCGGCCCCCACCGCGGGCCTGCATTTCACGCCCGAGCTGTTGTGTGCGTTGGATCAACGGGGCGTCATCCGCCACGAAGTCGTGCTGCACGTAGGCTTGGGCACATTTGCCCCGATCCGAACGGACACAGTCGAAGACCACCCGATCCACAGCGAACCGATTGTCGTGCCGCCTGAAACGGTCCGGGCGATCCGGCAGGCCCGCGCGGCCGGGCGAACGATCACGGCGGTCGGCACGACGACGGTGCGGGCGATCGAAAGTCTGCCTGAACCTTTGGATCTTGCAGCGGAAACAGGCCATCAGGCCGAAACCGATCTGTACATCACGCCGGACAACGGGTTTCGGTTTCGTTTTACGGATCGGCTGATGACCAACTTCCATCTGCCGCGGTCGACGCTGCTGGCGATGGTGGCGGCCCTGCCGGGTGTCGGGATCCAACGGTTATTGGCGTGGTACCGGATCGCGATCGACGAGGGCTATCGGTTCTATTCCTACGGAGACGCCATGCTGATCCTGTAAGACGTGCATGATTCCCCCGCCGACTCGAAAGCGACAAAGAGCGTAAAATCCCCCTCCATGCCGTTGGACCAGATCAACCACGAGCCGAAGCGTCGTTCCCACTCCCGCCCCGAGGATGTGCGGATGAGTTTCGGCGATCACATCGAGGAACTGCGTCGACGATTGATTCTGGCGTTGCTGGGCCCGCTGGCGATGAGCGCATTCGGGCTGTTTTACGGCAAGGAGATCGTCGGCTGGCTGGTCAAGCCGCTGACGCAGGTGTTGCTGCACTTCAAGCTGCCGCCACAGACGTACACGCTGGCGGTGACGACCGGCTTCGGGATCTACATGAAAGTGGGTCTGATCGTGGGGCTGGTGCTGTCGGCCCCGTGGATGATCTACCAGTTGTGGAAGTTCGTGGAAAGCGGGCTGTACGAACACGAAAAGCGGGCGGTGTACTGGGTGGCGCCGTTCAGCGCCGTGATGTCGGTGCTGGGGGTGTTGTTTCTGTATTACGTGCTGTTGCCGATGACACTGGCGTTTCTGATCTTTTTCACGATCGGTTTTCCCCCACCGGACACGTCCGGGCCGAGCGAGAGCGGGCTGGTGTCGTGGGCGTTGAAGGCCTACGGGGACGGGGGGTCGGCTGAAGACGATAGCCCGGATGCTGCGTCAAGTGCGGCGGACCCGGGTATCGTCCGTCTGCCGATTCTGGATGCGGACCCGCCGGACCCGGTGGTCGGTCAGGCGTGGATCAAGCAGCCGGAGGGACACCTGCGCGTGCGGGTCAGCGAGACGCGGACGGATTCGTTCATCCCGCTGGTCGGTCAATCGATGCTGGCACCGATGATCGAGATCGGGCAGTACATCAGTTTCGTGACGATGCTGATGCTGGCGGTGGTGGTGTCATTTCAGCTTCCGGTCGTGATGATGATCGTGGGCTGGACGGGACTGGTTGCCCCATCCTGGTTAGCGAAGTATCGGCGGTACTGCATTTTCGTGTGTTTCGTGCTGGGCGCGTTGCTGACCCCGGCCGACCCGATCAGCATGTTTGCACTGGCGCTGCCGTTGTGGGGCCTGTTTGAACTTGGGTTGCTGGTGATGCGGTTGGGTTACAAGGAACGTAAAGAGCCGGCGGACGCCGGGGAGCCTTGATCCGGCGGAGCCTGCGTCTGTTACCGCTGCACCGTCAACTGCGTTAGAATCCTTCGCGATGCTGCCACCATTAAAACACCGCCTGGTTATTGGTCTGGCCCTGGTTTTGGGGGCGTTGTGCTGGATCCTGGCTCTCGGTCCTCTGCGTGCCGCCGACGGGTCGGCCGGGATCAGCCTGATGGATGCCCGGTGCGGTACGACACTGGCGGTGGTGCTGGTTGTGCTGGCGGGGCTGCCGGCGTTTGGCGCGGGTCTGCTTGCGGCGTCCACAGGTAATCCGTTGGCGGGCGCGTTCACGTTGGCCGGGGCGTTGATCCCGCTGGCGTCGTTGGGTGGCCCGATCACAGGGTATTACTTCCGAAGCCCCCTGCCGAGCGTGTTCAAACCATTGGCGGTCGAAGCGGCGGTCTGGCTGATCCTGATGGGGACGGCCTTTGTCGTGATTGACCGGCTGCGCAAGTCGGTGCGGCCCCGGCTGGAGAATCTGGTGGTCAAGCGTCACCTCGGTGCCAGGATCGAGTTCGGCGTACCAGGGGGGACGTCCTTACTGGCGGGACTGATTACGGCTGTGGGTGGAGCGCTGCTCTGCAATATCCTGGTCCAATCGCCGGACTGCGGGCAGGTGACCGGCGGGCTGTTGATCGGGTTTGCGCTGGCGGCGATGATCGCGCAGTCGGTCGTGCCGCAACACAACCCGCTGGTGATCCTGCTAAGCCCGATGTTGGTGGCACTGGTGTCGTATATCTGGGCCGGGAGGATCTATACCACGCCGGACAGCCTGCTGGCGGACCTGTATCGCGGCGATCTTTTGAATCTCGTGTTGGCGTTGCCGGTCCACTACGCGTCGGCGGGCGTGGCGGGCGCAGCGGCCGGGGTCGGACTGGCACAGACCATGGAACACACACGGCGGACCACCGTCGCCGCCGCAGCCTGACGGCAACTCTTATCCGTCCATCCGACGATCAGTTTATCGGCGTCATACACGGGCCCACCTCTTGAACGGAAGCAAACAAACAGGCAAGCAGCAGCCGGGCCGTTTCGGAACATTCGGCGGGGTGTTCACGCCATGCGTGCTGACGATCCTGGGCGTGATCATGTTCCTGCGTTTCGGGCAGGTGGTCGGGCAGTCGGGTGTCTGGCACGCGCTGATGATCGTGCTGGCAGCCAAAGTGATCACCATCCTGACGGGCCTGTCACTGTCCGCGATCGCCACCAACACACGGGTCAAAGGGGGAGGCGCGTATTACCTGATCAGCCGAAGCCTGGGCGTGGAGTTCGGCGGAGCGATTGGAGTGGTTTTTTTCTTCGCCCAGGCGATCAGCGTGGCGATGTATGTCGTGGGCTTCACAGAAGCGTTCGTTGACGCGTTCCCGTATGTCAAGGCTTCCCCGGTGCTGATCTCATCAATCGTGAATGCCTTGGTGTTCGTGTGCGTGTTCATCGGCGCGGGCTGGACGATCAAGGTGCAGTACGGGATCCTGGCGGTGCTGGGACTGTCGATCGCGGCGATCGTTGCCGGGGCGATCCCCCGGGTAGATCCGGAGGTGTTCCGGGCCAATCTTGAACCGGCTTACGTGAATGGTGAAAGCTTCTTCACGATGTTCGCGTTGTTCTTCCCGGCGGTGACCGGGATCATGGCCGGGGCGAACATGTCGGGGGACCTGAAAGACCCGGCCCGATCGATCCCGCGAGGCACGCTCTGGGCGATCCTTGTCACCGGCGCGGTGTACGTGGGGCTGGCGCTTCTGCTGGCTGCGGCGGCTCCGAGACAATCGCTGATCGACAACAACCTGATCGTGAAGGAGATCTCCGTCTCGGCATGGCTTGTTACGGCAGGGATCTTCGCGGCAACACTATCCTCGGCGCTGGGGAGCATGATGGGCTCGCCGCGGATACTTCAGGCCTTTGCCAAAGACCGGGTCTTCAAGGTGCTGGGGCCGTTGGCGGTCGGCAGCGGCGCGTCCAACGAGCCGAGGCGGGCAACGGTGTTGACTTTTCTGATCGCGCAGACCTGCATCATGCTGGGGGACCTGAACGCGATCGCGCCGGTGATCACGATGGCGTTCATGATTACCTACGGCACATTGAACCTGGCGACGTTCTACGAAGCCATCACGAAGAACCCCAGCTATCGCCCGCGGTTCAGATTCTGCCACTGGTCGCTTTCGTTGCTCGGCGCGATCGGGTGTCTGGGGGTGATGTTCCTGATCGAGCCGTTGTGGGCGGGGATTTCAATCCTGGGCATGGTCGGGCTGCACCGCCTGATCGGTAGACGTGAAATTCGGGCGCGCTGGGGCGACGTGCACAGCGGGCTGCTTTTTGAGCGGGCCAGGAAAAACCTGATCGAACTCGAAGCCCAGATGTATCACCCCAAGAACTGGCGGCCGATCGTGCTGGCGCTCAGCGGTGCGGGGTGGACGCGGGCACACATCCCGATGTACGGACACTGGCTGACAGCCGGGCACGGCATCCTGATGCTCGGACAGGTGATCCCCGGCGAG
This sequence comes from uncultured Phycisphaeraceae bacterium, assembly GCA_964544195.1. GTDB lineage: Bacteria > Planctomycetota > Phycisphaerae > Phycisphaerales > Phycisphaeraceae > CAZJCN01. The sequence continues at coordinate 12,426 of CAZJCN010000025.1, forward strand.
TTGCAGGACCGGATGCAACGCCGACGACAACAGGAGGAGCTGCTGTTCAACTTCATCCAACAGCAGGACCTGGAAGCGTTCCCGATCGTCGTGGTGGCGCCGGACTTGACGAAAGGGATCGAATCATTGGTGCAGTGTCACGGGATCGGTCCGCTCCGGCCGAACACGGTCATGCTGGGTTGGCCGTACACCCCTGACAAGGCGGAATCGTTCGGATCGACACTGCGAACGATCGACCACTTGGGATTGAACATCGTGGCGGTGAAGTATCGTGACGAGACGCTGGAGGCGTGGGAGGTTCCCCCGGGGACGATCGATGTATGGTGGCGCGGCAAGGACAACGGCCCATTAATGCTGCTGATGGCGCATCTGCTGACCAAGAATGATGCCTGGCGATCCAAGACCATCCGGCTGATACGGGTGGTCCCGAATGAAGCGGCCCGGCAGGAGGTCATCGGCCATCTGAATGAACTGATTGAAAGTTCACGGATTGACGCCGAGCCGGTGGTCATCACGATGGACGATCCGATCACCGCGATCCATACCACCTCGCGTGATGCGGCGGTGGTGTTCCTCGGCCTGATCTGCCCTGACAAGGGCGAAGAAAAAGACTTCTTTGAATCGATGAACGCCCTGACGACGGACCTGAACCGGGTGATTTTCGTGCATAGCACGGGTGAGGTGTCCCTGGAAACGTGACATACGGCACTCGATGGGCGTATGGGGATCTGACCGGACCTTTGCCGGACCAAGCCATATCTAGGCACGTTTTAATATCTCCTCAACTTGGCGGTATGATGCGCGGTTCAGCATGATTGACCTGATTCAACGCCTTAGGAAACTGATCCCCGGAACCAGCCGGGGAATTATGCTTGCGCCGATCGTGGGGATCGTCGCCGGGCTGGGGGCAATCCTGTTTCATGTGATGTGCCTGTTGATCACGCATGTGAGCCTGGAGTATCTGGTCGGATACCACCAGGGCGGGCCAGCAAACGAGGTGGAGTACGCTGAGCTTTTCGGGAACTCGCTGGGCAACGGCATTTTTCGACCGTGGATGCTGCTGGTCATACCGACGATCGGCGGGCTGATCAGCGGGTGGATCGTGTTCCGCTTTGCCCCGGAGGCGGAGGGACACGGGACGGACGCCGCGATTCACGCTTACCACCATAAAGGCGGGCTTGTGCGTGGCCGGGTTCCGATCGTGAAGATGCTGGCTTCGGCGATCACACTCGGGACGGGCGGGTCAGGCGGTCGGGAAGGCCCGATCGCGCAGATCGGGGCGGGGTTCGGATCGTTTCTGGCAACCAAGCTGCGTCTGTCGGATTCGGAACGCCGGGTGCTCATGTCGGCCGGGCTGGGGGCGGGGATCGGTGCGATCTTCCACGCGCCGCTGGCCGGGGCGATCTTTTCGGTCGAGGTTTTATATCGCGATCCGGACTTTGAATCCGAGGCGTTGATCCCGGCGTTCATCTCAACGACGATCGCCTATTGCGTGTTCTGCCTGGCGTTCGGGTTTCAGCCTTTGTTCGAGGTGCAGGCGATCCGATTCAATCAGCCATCGCTGCTGCTGCCGTTGACCGTGTTGGCCGGGGTGAGTGTCGTCGCATCCTGGACGTACATCCGGTGTTTTTACGGGGTGACCGGTCTGTTCAAGCGTTGGTCAATCCCGAATTTTCTAAAACCGACCATCGGTGCGTTTGCCACAGGCCTCTTTGCGCTGCTGCTGTATTACGCCTTCCTTTCCAGCGGGTCCGAGGAAGCGGCATACGACAGCCTGAGCGTGCTGTCGTTCGGGTACGGATTCCTGCAGAAGGTGTTGGCCGAGCCGACGGGCATGACGGCTTTGCTGTTGCTGGCGGTGGGGTTTGGCAAGATTCTGACGACATCATTGACGATCGGGTCGGGTGGGTCCGGCGGCGTGTTCGGCCCGAGCATGGTGATCGGTGGCTCGCTGGGCGCGGTGGTGGGTCTGTTGTTCCACGAGTTCGCGCCGGGGCTGGTCGCGGAGGAGCAGATCGCGGTCTTCGCCATCCTGGGCATGGCCAGCTTCTTCGCTGCCGCTGCGTGTACCCCGTTGAGTACGCTGATCATGGTTTCGGAGATGACGGCCAGTTACACGCTGTTGCTGCCGTCGATGTGGGTGTGTGCGTTGGCGTACCTGTTGAACCGGAACTACACGATTTACAAGGAGCAGGTTGCCAATCGTTTGGAATCGCCGGCCCACCGGGGCGATTTCATCATCGACGTGTTGCAGGGATTGACGGTGCGGGATGCCATGCATGACGCGGCGAGGGATTTTATTACCGTGCCGTTGGATATGCCGCTGGTCGAGATGGCGCACCTGATCCCGAAAACGAGGCAATCGTCCTTTCCCGTAGTGGATAATGAAGGCCGGTATTACGGTTTGTTCGGCCTCAATGACATTCGACAGTTTTTGTACGAATCCGACCCGGGCAGCCTGGCGGTGGCGCAGGACCTGGCGATGCCGGGGGTTGAGCCGTTGACGCTTCAGATGGACCTGTCCAGCGCGATCGGGCGATTCGCGTTTGAATCGTACGAGGAGCTGCCGGTGGTGGATGCCGAGCAACCGGACAAGGTGTTGGGCCTGTTGCGGCGTCAGGACCTGCTGGCCACCTACAACACCCGTCTGCTCGAGCAGAAGAAGCGTTGATTCACAGAACCATCCGATGGCTGAACCGTCCCGACGATATCGTTTCCGCCACCGTCAACGGCTGCACGGCCGGCGTGCGTTTGCCGCGGTGTTCGAAGCGGGCCTGAGATACAAGTCCGGCCCGATTTCTCTCTGCGTCAGGCCGAACGACCTGGGGTATAACCGTTACGGGCTGTCGGTTCCTCGTCGTGTCGGCAAGGCGGTTCAAAGGGCACGGATCAAACGCCGACTGCGCGAGGCGATCCGACTGACCCAGCACGAAGTTCCACAAGGCTATGATGTGGTCGTGGTAGTTCGCCCGCACGAGGCCATGCACGTGGACGACTATCAATCGGTTGTGACGACGGGCCTGGAACGGCTGCATCAACGGTTCGAGAAGCAGGCTGAATCACGGAAGGACGAGGCGTGATTGCGCTTGTCAGAAACTGTCTTAGCCGCGTGCTGATCGGGCTGGTCCTCATCTATCGCGCGACATTGGGACGGTTCATGGGCGGACATTGCCGTTTCACACCGACGTGCAGCCAATACATGATTGATGCAATTCACAAGTACGGCCCGATCAAAGGGGCCTGGCGGGGGATCAAACGGATCGCGAGGTGCCATCCGTTCGGCGGTTCGGGTTATGACCCGGCGTGAACAGGGCCGGCAACTGATTGACAATCCGGCCTGCCGAATCGACCATGCCCGTATGCGTCTGCTCCAACAAGTCCAACACCGCCTGCATCGACTGCTCACCGAACCGATCGAGGAACTGACCCGTGCCCAGCGTACGCT
>CAZJCN010000025.1:15970-18633 GCA_964544195.1 uncultured Phycisphaeraceae bacterium
TTTGATGCGCCGTATGGTCGGCCGATCTACGTCCGGCTTCCGTTGTACTGGACATCGATCACGTTTGCCCCCCTGCTGCTTCTGGCTGGGCAGTTTGTTCAGAATCGGATTATCACGTTCATCACCGACGCGGCGGCGGCGACGGGAACCAGCGCGGGTTGGTTGGGCGGGTTCACGGCATTGATCACCCCGTTCGTGACCACGTGGCTGGTATTGACACTGATGTACCAGTTCCTGCCGAACACCAAGGTCAGCACGCGGGCGGCGTTGACCGGCGGGTTCGTCGCGGCGGTGTGCTGGACGGCGCTGATCGAGGGTATGAAGGTCTACGTTCGCGTGGCGGGCACGGCAAGCCTGTACGGGGCGTTGGCGTTGCTGCCTTTATTCCTCCTGTGGCTGTGGGTGACATGGTTGATCGTGTTGTTCGGTCTGGAGGTGACGTACACCCTGCAGATGATGAAAGGCCGACGCTTCAAAAGCCTTCGCTCGGCGGAAGACCGGGACGTGTTATTTGATCCACGCTGGGTGATCCCGCTGGCCGCGATGATCGGCCGGGCATTTCAGCAGGGCAAGCCGGTGCGGCTCAATGAGCTTCAGGCGGCGACGGGCCTGCCCAATCGGGCCATTGCGAACCTGATCGACTTGCTGACCAATGGCAGGATTATCCATCACGTGGAGCATGGCGAGCCCGGCGTTCCCGCGTATGCCTTAGCGCGGCCGCCGGAGATGATCGGCATCGATGAACTGTTGGACCTGACGGAAAAGGCGGCAATGCGTGAACGGCATCGTGCCAGGCTCGCGGGGCTGGACGTGGTCAAACAGCTTCATGAAGCGCAGCTGAATGCGGCTAAAGATAAGACACTGGCCGATGCGATCCAACAGGATCAATGACGGATTGCAGAGGCTCGCTGTTTTAATTTCATGGTCGTGGCTATTTCCCGTAGTCGTAGCGTTGCGCGATGGGCATCCGTCGACCAAACCCGAACGCCCGGCCGGTGATTTTTAAGCCGGGGGCCGCCTGTTTTCGTTTATATTCGTTCAGGTCGATCAGGCGGACCATGCGCAGTACAGTCTGTTCGTCGTACCCGGTTTCCTGAATGATCTGACGGGCGGACTGCTCGCGTTCGACGAAACGCTCAATGATCTCATCTAGGACTTCATACGGCGGAAGCGAGTCCTGATCAGTCTGGTTTTCCCGCAGTTCTGCGCTGGGGGGCTTGGTGATGGAGCTTTCCGGGATGACAGGCTTGCCGAAGGCCTGTCGCAGGGGTGAGTCCGGGTCGTCGTTGATCCACCGTGCGAGTTGATAGACCATTGTTTTGGGGACATCAGAGAGGACAGCCAGCCCCCCCGCCATGTCGCCGTAGAGCGTGCAGTAGCCGACCGCGAGTTCGCTCTTGTTGCCGGTGGTCACGAGCATGGAACCGAACTTGTTGCTGATCGCCATAAGCACGATGCCGCGGGCACGGGCCTGGATATTTTCCTCGGCCACGCCGGGGGTAGTCCCGGCGAAGATCGGTTCCAGCATTTTTTCGAACGCCTTATGAGCCGGCTCGATCGGAACGACGTGGAACTCGATATCGAGGTTTTCGGCCAAGGCCTCGGCGTCGTTGATGGATCCTGTGGAGGAATACCGGCTGGGCATCGCGACGCCGCGCACGTTCTCCCGGCCGAGCGCCGCCACCGCCAACGCGGCACTGACCGCAGAGTCGATCCCCCCGCTCAGACCCAAGACGACGGACTTGAATCCACACTTTCGGCAATAATCCCGTAGGCCCAAGACCAAGGCATGGTAGGCGGAAGCGATGCCGGTCCGTGCTGGTTCGATCCGGGCGGAGCTTACCTGTCCCCCACTGCTTTGACCAAGGGGTAGATCAACCAGTAACAGGTCCGTCTCAAAGTCTTTTGCACGTGCGATCAGTTCGCCTTGCGCATCCACGACGCATGATGCCCCATCAAAGACCAGCTCATCGTTGCCGCCGACCTGATTGCAATAGACCACAGGCAATCCGTAACGCTTGGCGGCGTTCTGCATCAGCCGTAGGCGCATCTCGTGCTTGCCGACGGTGAAAGGCGACGCTGAGCAGTTGATGAACAGGTCAGCCCCCCGCCGGGCCAGTTCGCTGATGGGGTTGTCGTGGTAGAGCTGACGTGGGATGACCTCTCGGTCGTTCCAGAGGTCTTCGCAGATGCTGATCCCGAGTTTGAGATCGCCACACGGGGTGATTTGGACATCAGGCCCCGGCTCGAAATAGCGGTGTTCATCGAAGACGTCATAGGTCGGCAGCAGGCTCTTGACGCGGCGGTGCTGGCGTCGGCCGTCCGCGCACAAGGTGGCGGCATTGTAGAGCAGGCGGCCTGTCGGGTTATCGGACGGGGACGGGTGACCGACGATCGCCGCGATCCCCCGGCAGTGCTCGGCGATCCGATCGACCGCGGACTCGCAAGCCTCGATCACCACCGGTTTAAGGAGCAGGTCCTTGGGGGGATAGCCGATCACGCTCAGCTCGGGGAACACGACCAGTTCGGCCCCGGCGGATTGGGCCTGTTGGATCGCCTTGATGATCTGCCGGCTGTTGCCGTCGATATCACCGACGGTCGGGTTGATCTGGGCCAAGGCGATCCGCATCGGGCTGGCTTACCTTTCTGGACGTCTGATAACT
>CAZJCN010000026.1:0-1713 GCA_964544195.1 uncultured Phycisphaeraceae bacterium
TACTGGCTGGCGAACCGGGCCGCGGCAAAACGGGTCCGATCGGCTCATATCGACCGCCAGGCGGGACTGAGCGTATCCGACCATGCGCCGGTCAGCGTGGACCTGGACGACAAGTAAACCGCCGATTGCGAGCCGGGTGGCGTTGATCTATTCTGCCTCATCCGGATGAGGCACCGTCACGATTGCACACAGCCGTTACCGAAACATCACACGCCGGCGGGGATTCAGGAGCAGACAGGCCGATGAGCCAAACACTCACCGAATTGAACGACGTCTTTCAGGAGGTGTTCGACGATGACGAGATCACGGTCGAACGCGAAACGAGCGCCAAAGATATCGAGGAGTGGGACTCGCTGATGCATGTCAACCTCGTGCTGGCTGTCGAAAAACGGTTCGGGGTACGGTTCACCAGTACGGAGGTCGCGTCGCTTCAGAATGTCGGCGAGTTGTGCGACCTGATCGATCGGAAGCGTGGGTGATGTCTGAAGCGAAGCCGGACACCCCGTTGCTCAACCGCCTGTTTGAATACGCTGAGCAGGCCCACCCGCGGTCGATGCGCGGCCTTCGTGAAGCCCGATCGCAGAACCCGGCTCGTTTCGCCAAGACCGCGGAAACCTATCTCCGATGGCTTGTCGAAGCGCAGGGTGAGCAGGGCATCGAAAAAGCGATGGACGCCTTTGCACAGTTCAGCACGGACGTGAACCTGGCGCAGGCGCGTTATGAAATTGAGGGTGAATACGCCAATAAATCGTTTGAAGACGTCTATCGTGACCACTACAGCGACGCGTCGGCGATGGACGGGTATCTGTGGGGAATCTACCTGACCAATTTCCTGTGGGCGCATCATTTCCAGATCATGCTGATGTTCCAGGACCGGTTCCTGCCTCGGCTTGAGGATCCGGCCCACCTGGTCGAGATCGCGCCCGGGCACGGGGGCTGGGGGGTGTGGGCGCTGGCGCATCGGCCGAACATGACACTGGAAGGCTACGACATCAGTCCACAATCGATCGAGATTGCTTCGAGTGTCGCCAAGGCCGCCGGCGTAGATCGACAATGCCGATATGTCGAGAAAAACGCCTTGGACCTGGATCAACTTGAGGCCGAGTCGGCCGACGGGTGCATCTGCAGCTTCCTCGTGGAACACCTTGAAGACCCACAGCACCTGTATCATGTGCTGGCCCACCTGCTCAAGCCTGGCGGGTATGCTTTTATCACTGGTGCCCTGACGGCGGCACAGGTTGATCACATCTACGAGTACCGTTACGAATCCGAGCTGGTGAAGATGTGCGAGGTTGCCGGGCTGCGCGTGCTCGAAACCCTGTCCGCCAATCCCGCGCGGACGCTGCCCAATGCCCGGTTCCTGCCGCGGTCGATGGCCCTGATCGTGCAGAAACGCTGTAACGATCTATATTAGTCGGCAAGCAGGTACATGACCGCTGTGTGTATCAACGGGAACCCTGATGCCGAGCGACGACCTATTCAAGCAATGCCAGACTCTGCGCAAAGAGGGCAAGCCTGACGAAGCGATTGAACGGCTGCGCCATGCGCTGCGTGTCAACAGCCTGTCCCCCGAGCAGATCGACAAGGCCGGCCGATTTATCCGGAAACTGATTGCCGGACGCGACGATGCACACCGCGTGGTCGTGCTGGGACAATGCACCACGACCTGGCTCAGTCATGCACTGGCGGCTCAGGCATTGGCGCGGGGGATGC
>CAZJCN010000026.1:1813-18615 GCA_964544195.1 uncultured Phycisphaeraceae bacterium
ACCACGACCTGGCTCAGTCATGCACTGGCGGCTCAGGCATTGGCGCGGGGGATGCGCGTGCAGATCGCCGAAGGCGAATACGACCATGTCATGCAGACACTGATGGATATGGCCGAGCAGAACACCCCGGTGGATACACTCGTGTTTCTGCCTTGGCATCAAAGACTGCTGGGCAGCGGCGATCGCCCGGCGGCGCAACGCGTCGAGGACGAGCTGGCGTTCTGGCGTCAGGCGTGGGCACTGGCTGCCGACAAACTCCGGGCACGGATCGTACAGGTGGGATACGACTGCGAGCATGCAGGGCCGATGGGATTTCACCTGTCGGGTGTGGGCGACGGACGAATCGCACTGGTCCGCAAGACCAACGAGGCGATCCGACACGCACTACCCGCCGGGGCGTATTTCGTGGACCTGTCGCGCATCGCTGGAGATACGGGTCGACAAACATTCTATGACGCGAGGCGTTATCACTGGACGAAGCAACCGTTCAGTGAGGCAGGGACGGTGCTGCTGGCCCGACACACAGCAGCCGGGATCTCCGCGCTGACCACCGGCCCGAAAAAAGTCCTCGTGCTGGATCTGGACAACACCGTGTGGGGCGGAGTCGTCGGTGAAACAGGACCGTTGGGGATCGCGCTGGGCGAATCGCCGGATGGACAGGCGTTTGTCGCGTTCCAGCACTATATCAGGGCACTAGGCCGACGAGGCGTGGTACTGGCGGTGTGCTCGAAGAACAACCCCGACGATGCCCGCGAGCCGTTTCTGAAACACCCGGACATGGTGCTCAGGCTCGACGATTTTGCCGCGTTTGAGGCGAGCTGGGACCCGAAGCCGATCGCCATTCAACGAATCGCCGAGACATTGCGTCTGGGCCTGGACAGTTTCGTTTTTTTCGACGACAACCCGGCCGAGCGTGAACATGTGCGCCAAGCGCTCCCGCAGGTCGAGGTGGTGGACGTGCCGGAAGACCCGGCCGATTACATCTCGGCCCTGGAGGCAGGGTTGTGGTTTGAAGCAGCGAGATTAACGGACGAAGACACGCAGCGGGCCGAACAATACGCAGCCGAACGTCGACGACGTGAATCGCAACAGTCGTTTACCAACATGGAGGATTACCTTACTTCCCTGGAGATGGTTGCGACGGTCCGTGACATCGACGAACCCGACATGGCGCGCGTGGTGCAGTTGCTGGGAAAAACCAATCAGTTCAACCTGACGACCCGCCGGCACTCGGCCGACACGGTACGAACCATGCTAGCCACACCGGGCGTCATCGGATTGACACTACGACTGCGCGACCGATTCGGCGATCATGGGCTGGTCTCCGTATTGATCGGTCTACCGGGCGACAACGGAAACCTTGTGATCGATACGTGGCTGATGAGCTGCCGGGTCATCGGCAGAACCGTCGAGCAGTTCCTGTTCAATTGCCTGCTATCTCGTGCCAGTCGATGCGGGTACCATAGCATTCAAGGCGAATACCTGCCGACCGCCAAGAATGCGCTGGTCCGGGACCTCTACGACAGGCTCGGTTTCACCAGGCTTTCACAAGATACGGATGGGCGGGTGACGTACCAGTTGTCGGTAGCGGACGCGTTACCGGCACCTACCTGTATCCGTTCGGATGAGGCGGATCAAGGATGACGCCCACGATCGACCTGGCATCCCCGGCCTTCTGGCTGATCGCGTTGGTGTCGGTGTTGATCCTGACACCGATCACTCATGGCCGACTGCGTCAATGGGTTTTTGCAGCGATCAATCTGCTTTTCATCGCGGTGCTGCTGCGCGTGGAAGTGGTCTTTATCGCATTGATGTTGGTTCTGGCATGGGGTGTATTGCATCTGATCAGTTCGTGGTCGCAGAAACGATGGGTCGCATTCATCGGCCTGCTTGCTCTGCTCGTAACATTTATCCTGCATAAAGTGCCGACTCTGTCGGTATCGCTGGGAACCGGCTCGATCAATCCACTACTGGTCGCGATCGGTTTTTCTTACGTGTTCTTAAGGCTGATCGACGCCGGCCGGGTTGTGTACGAAGCGGGTCGTCCCCCGCCCAGCCTGCCCGACACGGTGAACTATCTCGTGCCGTTCCACATGCTCGCCGCCGGCCCGATCCAGTCTTACGAAGACTTCATAGACCAGCCGGCGGTGCCCGAACCTGTGGGCCCGGTGCAGGCATTGGTCGGCATCGAACGCATCGCGTTGGGGCTGTTCAAGAAATATGTCGTCGCGTACCTGATCAACGAGCTGTTCCTCACCGGTTTCCACGTAACCGGCCCGTACATGCTGTTCGAAGTGCAGATGCATTATCTCTGGTTTTACCTGGACTTTTCCGGGTACAGCGATATCGCGGTTGGGCTAGGTAAGTTGATGGGCGTCAGAACGCCGGAAAACTTCGACAGGCCGTACCTCGCTCGCAATATGATCGACTTCTGGGATCGTTGGCACATTTCACTTTCGCAATGGGTCCGACGAAACCTGTTTATTCCGATCCAATTGAGTCTGATCAGGCGTACCGAAGGCCGACACGCACTTTTGATCGCTACGATCGCGTTTAGCGTATCCTTTCTCTTGTGTGGACTCTGGCACGGGATCAGCTGGCCTTACTTCGCCTGGGGTGCGATGCATGCATTGGGGTTGGTCATTACCAATGCTTACCGACATGCGCTGACCCGCAGACTGGGAACCCAAGGTGTCAAGGCCTATAAATCCAAGGTGCTGTACCGGCTGATCGGGCAGGTGATCACGTTTGAGTGGGTCGCGTTTTCCCTGCTGGTGATCGTGTACCCGTGGAAGGAGCTGTGGACATGAACGAACCACACGAATCCTTGTCCGCATGGCAGTGGGCCTATCGACTGTTACGTGTGACCATCATGCTGGTGTTAGCTTATTGGCTGTCACGCACCGGCGACGCGTTCTTCTACCAGGGCTTTTAACCGCAGATGGAACATGCCATGTTCGATCCGAGTCGATACAAGGGGCTGGCAATCGTCGGGGCGGGCCTGTTCATCGCGTTTGCCATCTGTAATGCGGTACTGTTTGCCTTGTTGGGCACGAACCCCTCGGTGTTCAATGATACGGATCGGCAGCTAGCATGGACTCAGTTGGAGCTGATGGGCGCGCAGGTGGCAGGTGTCGAACTCCAGATGCGTCGTCTCGGTGAGAATCAACCGCCTTTCGGTGTCGTGCTGGGGCAGTCCACCACGCTTCGCGGCATCGACCCCGGCATACTCCAACAACAGGCTCACCCCCCGATGCGCTGGTTGTTGATCAATGGGTTTGGAAGTAGCTTTGCAAAACTCTATATCTACGCCAAGCCCCTGCTGGCTAGCCACCTCAAGCCCGATACGATCCTGCTCGGGATCCATGAAACGATGCTCGCCGGCCAACGCCGACGGCAGATCTCTCCCACAACAGGCCCGGGCAATGCACAAGCAACCGATAGTGGTTGGCGTTTAAGAAAAAAAATCAAGCAGCTGATCTGGATTCGCACACATCGCGCGGACATCAGCCACGCCGTCAATATGAAACTATTCGATGCCCGGCTGGCGCTGCACGGCTTTCTGCACAGCGGGGCGGTCGGGCTGTTCAGGCCGACGGACGAACCCTGGGTCTCTCCCGACCGTGACGAGCTGCCGAACCGCAGGCCCGATTCATTCCTGACCCGACAGGTCAACGGCTGGCGGGATTTCGGCTGGTACGAGCCGTCGTCCTACGATATCCATAATGAGCAGGCCCAGGCTTTTCGTAAGCTGATCAGGGGGTGCTTCGCGATGGGTCCACGCCGGGTGGTGATCGTACTGATGCCGATTACCAGTGACCTGCGGTCCTGGCTCCCCCCCGAAGCGGACCGGGCGATCCACGCCCTGATCCGGGAATTGCGTGCCGAGGGTCCGATTGAGTTGATCGACCTTCGCACCGCGATGCCGGATGAATACTTTGCTGACTATGCTCATCTGAATCCGCAAGGACGGGCTGCGTTCAGCACCATCCTGGCGGATAAGATCAGTCACCCGGAGGAAGCCGTCACGACGCAAAACCCGTGATACTGAAAGACAACCGTGGACAAGGAACGATTACAACCTACTGACGATGATCTGAAATGCCTGACCGAAGCAGCCGAGGTGATTCGTCAGATCGAGGACCGGATCGGCCGGGTAGTCATCGGGCAGCACGAGGCGGTGCGTGCGCTGCTGGTCGCGATGCTTTGCGAAGGCCACACGCTTCTGATCGGTGTGCCGGGGCTGGCTAAAACCCTGTTGGTCAAGACACTGGCGCGGTCGCTGGCCTGGCGGTTCAGTAGGATCCAGTTCACCCCGGACATGATGCCCAGTGACATCATCGGGATGGAGCTTCTGCAGGACGATGCGGACGGGCAACGGTCGATGCGTTTTGTACCGGGCCCGGTCTTTGCTAACCTGATCCTTGCCGACGAGATCAACCGCACCCCGCCGAAGACACAGGCGGCCCTGCTCGAAGCGATGCAGGAACTCCAGGTCACCAGCCTGGGCAAACGACATGCTCTGCCTCGGCCGTTCATGGTCGTTGCGACACAAAACCCGATCGAACAGGAAGGGACCTACCCCCTGCCCGAGGCACAACTTGATCGATTCATGTTCAGCTTATGGTTGGATTATCCCGAATCACAGGATGAACGGCAGATCGTGTTGGAAACCACCTCACCAGAGCAACCCGCGATTGAACCCGTGATCGACATTGAGACGATGGGTCGTTACCAGGCGCTGGTGAGACGTGTGCCGGTCACCCGACACGTGGCCGATTATGCGGTTGCACTGGCCCGGGCCACCCGGCCGGGTTCATCGGAAGCCGGTGACACCACCAACCGTTACATTCGATGGGGCGCAGGCCCGCGTGCCGGGCAATTCATGGTGCTGGCGGCCAAAGCGATGGCGATCATGGATGGCGAACCGGCAGTGACCAAGGAGCATATTCGGCGTGCAGCCCCACTGGTCCTACGCCACCGGATCATCACGAATTACGAGGCGGCAGCGGATCAGATCAATCCGGCCGAGGTTGTCCGGCGTATCATTGAAGAAGCCGAAAATAACGGGCATTGACAACCTACGCGATTACAGGCCCGTCGGCGGCATGACAGGATGAATACGTTTGCACATTACCAGGTAAACTCATGCCCGACAGCCGATACCTGAGCTTCCGAGACATGGAAACACTGCGCGGCTTGTCGTTTGTGCCACGACGCCCGGCCCGCGGCATCTATGCGGGCCAGCATCCCTCAAGGCAACACGGGCACAGTGTTGAATTCAACGATTACCGGGAATACCTGCCCGGCGATGAGGTCCGCGATATCGACTGGAAAGTTTTCGGGCGGGCCGACAAGCTGTTCATCCGTCGTCGAGAGCACCAGACCGATCTGTCCGCCCACCTCCTGATCGATGCTTCCGCTTCCATGGCCTATGCCGGCGTTCAAGTACCGAGCCGGAGACGAACTGGCATACGATGGTTTCACCGGCGCGGTATGAAACCTGGATTGTCCAGCTTGCCTGCGACGTCGACGGCAACGAAAACACTTTCAAAGTATGACTACGCCTGTCAGCTCGCTGCGGCGACCGCGTTTTTGATATTGGAACAACGCAACCGGGTGGCACTGTCTTTTGCCAGGAACGGTTTGTATCGGCCGACAGAATCCCGAGGTCAACTACACCGCCTGCTCAGACAGATGGAAGCTATCGAACCAAGCAGTCGAGCAGAACTGCCCGAAGCAATCCATACCGCTCTCCGATCGAGTCTCAATCGCGGCCTGCTGATCGTCTTCACCGATCTACATGAATCGTGCGAGAAGATCATTTCAGCCGTCTCGGCTTGGATCCATGCCGGGGGTGAGGCCGTCATTTTCCACGTGCTGCACCCTGATGAATTGAATCTACCTGTAACACGCCAAGCGGAACTGATCGACAGCGAAACGGGCGAGCGAATCCGATTAAACATTACTGAAATTCGAGACATCTATCGCCGTGCCATGGATAGTACATGTATCCGTTGGAAACGCTCCTTGAACCAATGCGGTAGTGATTACTGCCGGGTCATGACCGATACCGTGTTCCACCAGGCTATCCGCGATTACCTGAAATCCCGACCGATACGAAATCCGTTGCTCTGATGGCACCGAGTGGAATATGACGACGTTGGCAGGCCTGATTCTGACTTCGCCAAGCATGCTATGGGCCATGGTGCTGGTCGTGCTACCGATTATTGCTCATTGGTTGCGCCGCCGAAATATCGAAACGTTCGTGTTCCCGAGCGTAACGTTGATCCGATCATCTTCAGTCGGCCGTATTCGGCTGTTTCGACTGCGGAACTGGTTGTTACTGATGTGCCGAGTGGGTGTGGTAGGTCTTATCTGCCTGGTTTTTGCGGAACCGAAATGGGTGAATCCCTCATCCGGTTCGAAGAATCTACCGGGCAGACATGTCGTGATGATCCTCGACGTCAGCGCTTCCGCACAGCAGAGCCGACATGGCGTTACCGCCTGGCAGACGATACGAGCAGGCATGGACGATTTTATTGATGGCCTCCGTCCAGGCCTGGATAACATTTCAATCATCGTGGCGGACGCACACGCCAAGCTGATCCCGGCAGCCCCAAACGATCCTGATCAGTTACGCGATATTCTGGATCGACTTCATCCCAAGTCTGCTCATGCAGATGCAATGTCAGCGGTCAATCTGGCTTTGGATGTCGTGAATAAGACAAAGGGTCGGGCTGAGATTGTACTCGCCTGTGACATGCAGGCAGAAAACTGGTCCGAGGCAGCCGAGCTGCTAACCCGGGAGTCCGTTGCACGCCACATCCGTGTTACAGTGATCCGGCCGACGTTCGAGTCTCCGGACAATCTCGCGGTGCATGACCCGCGTATCGATCCCTGTCCACCCTTACTCAACGAGCCAGTCACCTTCAGGGCCGACGTGACTAATCACGCTTTAACGCGCAAACGTGTAAACGTCCGGGTCATGGTGGATGAGCTAATCATAGCTAACCGAACATTGGACCTTGAGGGCGGAAAAAGCACCGAAGTGTCATTCTCCGCAAGGTTTGATGAACCGGGCACACACCGTGTCACGTTTTTGCTTCCCGAGGACGGCCTGTCTTTGGACAACCAGGCTTATCTGGCAGTCAATATCCACAAACGGCCGGTCGTGGGGCTGATGACAGATGAAAACACGCACGATGTGATCGGGGCAGCTTATTACCTTGCTCGAGTGCTGCAACCGTTCAGGGATAATAGAGACCGCTGGAACCTTGTCCGTATCAACCAAGAGAATCTCAACGAAGCCATGACAAAACCACTCAGCGCCTTGTTTCTATATCGGGCTGAGTTCGACTCCAGGCAGATCAACGCCCTGATTCATTTCATGGAACAAGGCGGGACGATCATCTGGCTAGCTGATCCGGACACGACCGCAAGACAAATGAGCCGGTTAAGTCAATTCATGCCTGAAACGCCGATGTGGATACCGACCGAGTTTCAGGATCGTAACAATGACAACGCATTGACTATTGTGGATATAGATCTAGGGTCCAATGTGTTTTCCGGCATTACCGAAACTGAACGCCGGGCATATACTCGACACCTATTCAAATCCGCATGGATTGGGCAGACGACACCACTTCCATCAAATGTTCGATCGCTAATGACCTACAACAGTGGTCAACCCGCCTTGATCGCTCAACGTATCGGTGCTGGTGTGCTGTACCTGTGGAACCTTAGCATCGAACCAGGCATTAACACTTTTCACAAAAGCGGCGGTTTCGTCGCATTGATTCATCGACTGACGGAGCTGGCCACTCGTGTTCGTGCCATGAATTATAAGCCGGCTTCACATGGTCATGATTTCCAGCCACTACACCACCCTCCGGCCCCACACGGTTCTGCATTGCGGGCAGTGGGTCCCGATCCTGACGCAACAGTTATGTCCCTGGCGTATCTTGATATGGGACTACCAGCGGTGTCTGTTTCTGCCGGAACACCGGGTTTTTACAACGTTTTACAGGGTGATACGCGATTGGGCACCGTTGCGATGAACGTCGACCCTCGGGAGAGCTATCTCACTCGATTCGATGCATCATCATTCGAGATAACACATGCTCAAGATACAGACACAATACACAAAGATGTGTCTAAAACAAATGTAAATACAGTTCCACTTTGGCCATGGGTGATCGGTGTGGCGGCGCTGCTGTTGATGATTGAATCCATACTGAGTCTTAGGACCTGAGGATGTTCGTCGTAGTGACAACTAGTGTCGCGTGGGAACATATACCCAGTCGATGGCTGATCCTGATCAGCCTGACGTCGGCTGTGGTAACAACTATATGGGCCTGGCTGCGACGTCTTGAAGCATCTCCTAAGGTTTCTTCCGCAGCATTGGTGATGCGGCTTGCGCTGTTGTTGGCACTGGGAACACTTCTGTTGTTTTCGTCCGATTCATCACATCCCGATCGTCATACTCGTAAACCCACTCTGTATATTCTCGTTGATACTTCCGGGTCGATGGATACACAGGACGATGGGCAGATTTCACGTATTGATCGGGTTCGCCGTACGTGGCTTGATCCGGCGTTTCTCAATAAGCTAAGCAATCACGTGACTGCCCGGTATTTTACGTTTGCTGAAGAAGTTCAGGAAGCATCTTTGAGCCGACTTCATACGAATGAACTGCGATCCGACGATAGCCGGAATTCGTACATCCTCCGTTCGGTCAATCAGGTGTTGGCAGCTCTGCAGGATGGCAGTTCTCCGAAGAACACCAGCGTGTTGCTTATTTCGGACGGCCGAGACACCTCAGAAGATTCATACGAGCAGGCCATCGAATCAGCCCGCCGACTTGGTATCCCGATTCACACGGCTCAGCTTGGCGGGGTTGTTCCCAACAGGGATCTCGCTCTCACAGCAGAACCGATTCCACCAGTCTTGCACCCGGGCGAGTCGGGAGTTATTGCCGTGAGAGTGGCAGGACTGCAAGGGCCGATGGAGACTGTCTCGGTTTTCGTGACACATCGGGACAGAGAGGAGCGTTACGAAGCGATTTCAAATACTCATGGCATCGTCCGGGTGGATATCCCCGTTATTGAAACCGATCCGGGCGTGCACACATATCACCTACGCGTCAACCCGGTACCTTCTGAATCCAGCCATGAAAATAACCAGCAGACCGTGTATGTTCGCATCAATGAAGAACCGATCCGTGTCCTGCTCATCGAAGGACGGCCGACGTTGGACATGCGTCGGCTTGCCCGGGCTTTGCAGTCTGACACACAAACCGAATTGACACGCATCACCAGATTGGCAAACTCCCGCACGCTGGTGACCAAGGAATCTGCCGAATCGGAAACCATTATCCCGTTCGCGAACAAGGAAGACCTGACCCGTTATGACGTGATTGTGATCGGGGGTAGTGGATTTGAAGCGATGCTCCCCGGCATGACAGAACCGCTTCGTGATTACATCAGCCATGAAGGGGGCGCGGTATTGCTGATGGATCACTCGCAACCCCAGCCGACCTCCTGGCGGCGTCTTACCCCGGCAATCACGGGCACATCCCGAACTCAAGGAGACGGGCTTTATACCGATCCGGCCTGGCCGACACAGATCCGGATTCCCACCGATGGGGATTTATCACGATCTGGTCAACCCGAATCCAAACGTCACTATCAACTCCTTATAAAACAGGTCGATCAGATCAACCCAGCGGCGACAGTGCTGGCATGGTCCACAGGACCAGACGGCAAACAAATCCCTGCGGTGATCGGGATGCCGATCGGTCAAGGCCGAGTTGCAGAGGTGCTGTGTTCCGATCTCTGGCGTTACGCCATGCTGCCCGGTGGCCACGCAACAGCGGCGGAAGTGGATCGACTGTGGGTCGAATTAATCCGTTGGCTCGGCTCCGGATCGGCCTATGCGCCGACCGGGCCGGTGAGGCTCTGGCTGTCATCGATGAATCAGAAAGCGGGCGAACCGGTCGGCATCAGCCTGTCCGTACGCCGTCCTTACAGCGTCGATCAGCTCAGTCTGACCCTATACTCGCCTGATGGTGACACGGAACTGATCCAGCCCAAACTTATCCCGGGCAGTCTCACCCGTTGGCATGCCTCGTTCACGCCGAATAAGCCCGGCATATATCGCGTAACAGTCAAGGACCTGAAAACCGACACCGTTGTCCAAGAAACCCGATTCAGTTGTTTCCTTGAAAATCGTGAATCGGCGAACGTCTCGGCGAACCACGACCTGATGCAAACCTTGGCGGATAGTACCGGCGGGATATATCTTCCAGACAACAACCCGGATCGGCTGGTGGACACGATGGTGGAATTCATTGAAACAACCGAATCAACACAAGCACCCTCTCGAAGTCAGTTGCCGGCTTGGGCTGACGGCCGGCTGTTAACCTTACTCCTCGTATGGGTGGGGTGCGAATGGATTATTCGCAGCCTGGGGGAAAAAACATGAATACCCCACGACTGGACGAGATCATCACAAAAACCCAAAGGTCGATGCTCACCCGTTCAGCGATCGCTGGCCTTCTTCGCTCATCCGTCATCCTGCTCAGCATGGTCGTCACATTGACACTGGCAGATGCAATGATCGGCTTTGACCCGACAGCTCTGATCCTGTTGGATTCCATCGTGATCTTGACTGCCTTCTTATGTCTGGTGATGATCTGCAGGACGATATACCGCAACCGTCTGTCAATATTTGAAACGGCGCGGATGATCGAGGAAATGATACAAGCTCCGAATAATCGACTGACCAATGCGATCGCCCTGAAAGAGCGACCGTTCAACCACACAAGCGAATCACTCTGCCGGGAAGCGATCGTGCGAGGCGAATCGTTCGCAGGCACTCTTGACGTGGCGGGCATCATTTCAATACCTCCCCTACGACACCATACGATGATCTTCATCATGGTCCTGTTGTGTGTCGGGACAATATACGCGGTCTTTCCACGTGTATTTCATGCGACCCTGCCCAGACTCCTGCAACCTGCCGGCGACCTGCCGCCTTACACCCGACTGACGTTTGATGTGCAGGTGCTTCCTACCCCCGTCGCTTTTCAGGGCCCAGCCACGATTCGAGCCAAGATCAGCAACCTGCCGGAATCCATGCGGGCCGATATCTCGTTGGATTGGCCGGGCGAACCCAAGAAAACCTATCCGATGATCCGTATCGAGCGTAATCAATCCGACCCGATGGATCGTGGAACTTTATTTGAATTCGTGCTTAACCGTGTGGATTCGCCCTTGCGTTTTTGTATCAATACACCAGCAGGGCGAAGCGCCTGGCAGTTGATCTTGCCGGACACGACCCCGAAACTCGACCTTGTCGAGGTTGAATACACGTACCCGGAATACACTCGTCATCCCGTGCGGGTTGTCCCATTGACCTCCAAAGGCATCTCAGCGATCAAAGGTACCCAAGCCACGGTCCACATTACGGCCAACGTTCCGCTTCAGGCGGGCCTATTCATACTGACTCCAAACGAGCCGACTCACGCGCCATCACAGGTTCTGAATCTGATCCCCGATCCCACTGAACCGTCCCACGCTGCCGTAACTTACAGGCTGGATGAGCCGATGCATTTTGAACTGACGCTGATCGGTCGGGACGGCCGTACCGCAGCAAGCGTCTTGTCCGGTCCGATCAACGTGATAGAAGACACGCCACCCACCGCAAAGATTCTAGACTTGGATCCCGGGACGATTGCCGATCCGACGACTGACATTCCGATCAGGATTTCCGCTAGGGATGATATGGGTATCCGGTCGGCTCGATTGTCGATACAGATCAATGATCAACAGCCACGAGTAATCAACCTGATGCCGTATGTTATACCCGAGTCTGGCACGGATACGTTAAACCGCATTGATCTTCCGCTGACTATTTCTCCGTCCCGTCTGGGTGCGGCGGCAGGTGATACGATCCAGTTTGCTGCCACGGTCGGTGACAACCACCCCGATCCCAACCACACGACCACGACATCATCCCATCCGATACGCCTCGGCGATCCGAGTGACGAATCCACATCGACACACACAGTCGGCTCATCAAACAGCACCGACACCTATGGCGGACAATCGACAGAACGCAACGAGGGCCGAACCGGATCGGCAAACGCTGGCAAAGGCCGGGTATCCGCCCCCGCGCAACAGGGATACCATACATCTATAGACCCTGTGCCCATCAATGGCTCGCCGCCCCAACCCACGACTCGCTTGGAGGTGATAGACATCCCGAACGATGCCATCGTACCCCGGCAAGGGTTTGTTCCGCCCGACACGCCGGAACTCTATCGTGAACAGGCGGCGGCGTATTTTCGTAGGATTGCGGAGGATTGGATAAGCCGGGATAACTAACCGACACATGTTCCGTTTCAATACCATTGAAAAGCTATACCAACCCGATCACTGAACAATGACACCAGCTGACGGCCTGAAATCTGACATATCCTTGGCCTGTTTCGCGTGGTTCATGCTTCTGGTGTTGTCATCCGTACTCTGTGCGGAAAGCCACGCTGAATCTCCTTCATCATCCCCGGAAGACAATTCATACAATGAACACGATGTTGTCTGCTCGGTGATTCATTACGAGAAAGACAATCACCCCGTGTGTTTCTCAAACCAGTTTCTGGTGCTCGCTGCCCGTGATACACACATCGACGCAGACCCGACATTAACTGATGTCCGAGTGGAATCGGATGCGTTGTTTGAACACCCGTTCAGCGTGATCACCGGCAACCGATCGTTTGCGCTTGACGATGAGCAATTGGACCGCCTGCGGAGCTATCTGTTGCAGGGTGGGTTCCTCCTGGCGTCGGCGGGCTGTGGTTCCAAGGAGTGGAACGAGAGTTTCGCGAGTACGCTCAGGGCCATGTTCCCCGATGTAGAGCCTCAACCGTTGGGCGATGATCATCCGGTGTACGATCTGATCTATGACGTATCCCGGTCCAACTACAAACTCGGCGGTCCGAAACGTCCCGAATTATGGGCGCTGGAGCTGGACGGCAGAACGGCGGTGATCTGGTCTCCCGAAGGCGTCAATGACACCGACTCCGCCGGCCCGGGCTGCTGCTGTTGTGGTGGCAATGAAGTCGAATCCGCCGCCCGGCTGAACGTCAACATCCTGGTGTACGCGTTGACACACTGATTTACCGTGATCGATTCCTCCATCACATAAAAAAACTGGCTTGAATCGACAAGACCCTGTATATTAGACATTCTAATCCTATGATGCGCCTTCGCGCAGGAGCTTGTCGTGCCCAAGATCCGACACCTGACCGTCAGCGGTGATCCCTATCGACTCGGCTATGACCACGGGCGGGCCTTTGCCCGTGAGATCGGCGAACTGACCGAACATCGTCTGGCTTTGTGCGCCACCGACGACTGGGCCAAAGCCGGCATCCACCGGCATGTGATCCTTGATCTCGCCGAGCGTTGCATGCCCTACCACCACCGTTTCGATGACACGCTGTGTGCCGAACTGGAGGGTATCTCCGACGGCTCGGGCGTCCCGATGCCTGAGCTGCTGGTCATGAACGGCTTCACAGATTTCGTAGATGTATTACATCAACACATCGTCGATGACCCCGGCGGATGCACCGCCGTGATGGTCGCCCCCAATCAGTCCAAAGACGGACGGTGTTATCTGGCTGAGACTTGGGATATGCATGTCGGGGCTACGCCTTATGTCATGATGCTGGATGTCCGCCCGTCGGGTCTTCCCGCATCGATTCTGTTCACATTGACCGGCTGCGTCGGCATGATCGGGATGAATGAGGCGGGCCTGGCTGTGGGCATCAATAACCTCTACACCAAAGACGGCAAGCGTGGGGTGACCTGGCCGTTCGTCGTGAGGAAGATGCTGGCTCAACATGATGTGGACGCAGCGTTGGCGGTGTTGGAATCCGCTGACCTTGCCGGAGCACACAACTACCTGGTCATGGGGCCGGACGGGAGTGGGTACAACATCGAAGCCACCCCCACCGCCCGGGCGGTCACGCCATTGAATGACTATTTCGCCCACACCAACCACTGCCTGGAAGAATCGCTTGTCCAACTGGAAAGGCCGCGCACCCCGCAAGCCCGGCAGAGCACGGTGACCCGCCTGGATCAGGCGCAGGCCTTCCTGACGGTCAATCACGGCCGGATCACTCCCGAAAAACTGATGGAAATGACCCGCATCCAGACCGAGGTCGGCTTCTCGATCTGCCAGACGCCGATCCCGGGCTATGACGTGGAAACCGCCGGCGCGTGCATCATGTGCCCGACCACACGCGAGATGTGGGCTGTGTGGGGCCAACCCACCGACAACGAGTACGAACACTTCACACCGAAGGGCAACGAAACCCCTGCCACCTCATCATAAAGACCGATTATCCTGAACCGAACCGGTTCACAGGCTTCGGGTTTCAAGTCTGATCAATCACCCGCCGCAGCAGACCATGGTAGGCGTCCACACGCCTATCCCGCAGGAACGGCCAGCCGCGACGGGCCTGCTCGATCAACGCCAGATCACACTCCGCGATGAGCACCTCTTCCTGGTCGCCGGAAGCCTGAGCGATGATCCGACCGCCGGGGTCCGCCACGAATGAACTGCCCCAGAAAGTCAGGTCCTGCTCGACACCGACACGGTTGATCGCCGCGACATACACGCCATTGGCGATGGCATGAGAACGCTGGATGGTGATCCACGCGTCTCGTTGGCGAGGCTTTTCTTCATCCGTTTCGCCGTGGTACCAACCGATCGCGGTCGGGTAAAACAGGATCTGCGCACCGCGGAGCGCGGTCAGCCGTGCGGCTTCGGGGAACCATTGATCCCAGCAGACAAGCATCCCGGTCACGGCATGGCGGGTGTGCTGAACATCAAACCCGTCAGGGTCAGGCCCGGGAATCTTATCCCCAGTCTGCTCATTCGCGGAATCCGTCATGACCTGATGCGTCGTATCGCCCGGCGTGAAATAATACTTCTCATAAAACCGGGGGTCATCGGGGATATGCATCTTTCGGTACTTGCCGATGATCCGACCGGTGTGGTCGATCATGACGGAGGTGTTGTGATACAGACCCATGGCGCGTTTCTCAAAGAGACTGGCCGTGATCACCACATCCAACTCGTCCGCCAGCCGACAAAGCGTGTCCGTGGTCGGTCCGGGGATAGGCTCCGCCAGGTCGAAGCGTTCATCGTCCTCGGCCTGGGGGAAGTAATATCCGGTGAACAGCTCCTGCGTGGCGATGATCTGCGCCCCTTTCGAGGCAGCTTCGCGGATCATGTCCACCGCCTTGGCCAGGTTCTTTGCCGGGGGGGAATCGATCGGGCAGGCGTGCTGGATCAGGCCGAGTGTAACATGGGTGTCGGGCACGGGATTTATCTCCGGTTGTTGGCGTCGTCGATGAACGGGTTATGGTAAGTTTCACGTTCGTCATGTGCCAGATTGCACGCTAATCTTTTTTTCTGGGATTTACCCTCATGCCGGAACATCCTCTCACGATCGGGATCGTCAGCCCCTGCTCCGCCACCCCGCAGATCGAGCTTGCCATGGGAGTGGACCGCCTGCGTGATGCCGGCCTCAAGGTCCAAGTGCATGAACAGTGTGCCCGTCAGCATTTCTGGTTTGCCGGGACGGACGAACAGCGGGCCGGAGCGTTCTACGACTTCGCATGCGATCCGTCGATCGACGTGATCTGGTCCGCCCGTGGCGGATCGGGTGGGCCGAGATTGTTGCCGATCCTCGATCAACTGACCAGACAGCACGGCCAACCGCCCCGCAAACTCCTGGTCGGTTACTCCGATGTGACCTCGCTGCATCATTATGTTCGTCTGCGGTGGAATTGGAGCACGCTGCACGCATCCATGCCGGCCAGCGATTTCTATGACATCAGCGACGAGCACTTCCAAGCCATGCTTGCGCTGGTTCGACGCCAGTGTGTACCGATGCCGTGGAAGGATTCGCCCTTGCAGTTCCTGACTGATACACCAACCGAATCCGTGACCGGCACACTCGTTGGTGGAAACCTGGCGGTATGGAATTACCTTACCGGCACCCCTTGGCAGCCACGCGACATGGCTGGGAAGCTCCTGTTCTTTGAAGACCTCAGTGAGGGGTACTACCGCATCGACGCCATGCTTACGCAGATCGAACAGGCCGGGGGATTGGACGGCCTGGCGGGGATCGTGCTCGGTGAGTTCACCGCCTGCGATGATGATGTCGCACAGGTCCTGAAAGAAAAACCCTCCCCCGATCAGGCGAAACAGGCGTGGCAGAACAAGGCCGGCCAACCCACCATCCCGCTTCGACCGACCTATGACCAGCTTGACGCGTTGACCGAGATCTTCGCGACCCGTGGCAAACGTAACGGCTTCCCGGTCGCTTACGGTCTGCCCGTCGGACACGGCCCGGTATACGCCCCCCTCCCCCTGCACGCCGACTACACGCTTACTCCCGACGGCCGATTCGAACTCAATGATTGGGATTGGTTGAACCGATCCTGAGGTATCAAGTGGCCCTTTTCAATCACCACGACCGGCGGGCTGATACTCACGCATCACCAGCATCACCGCTTCATCCTGCAACGCTTCGTAGGGCTTGACGCTGCCGGGGATCTGGTTGTACAGGATCGAAAAGATCACGGTCGGCCCGGCATCGGTTTCCACATAACCCGACAGGGCGCGCACGCCGCCAATGTACCCGGTCTTGCCTCGTACCCGACCGGGCGCGTCCTTGAACCGGTTTCGCAACGTGCCGTCCACCCCGCCGATCGTCAGGCTGTTGA
>CAZJCN010000027.1:0-18540 GCA_964544195.1 uncultured Phycisphaeraceae bacterium
CCAATACCCGCTGGTGGAAGCGGCTGTCGCGGTGATGTTTGCCGGGCTGTATGCCTTGTATTACATGACCCTGCTTCGCCCGGATTTTTACCGTTCCGGCTTCGGTGTGACCTGGCCGATCTACGTGGTCCATGTCGTCCTGCTCAGCGGCTTATTTGCTTCGACGGTGATCGATGCCCGGCTGTACATCATCCCGCGATCCATCCCTTGGACGGTGACTGTTCTGGCGGTGCTCATTCTTCCTGCAGCCGTCTGGTACGACACGTCCTGTCGGCAGCAGTGGCAGTTGTTCAATCGTCACATGGTCCCCATCGCCTACGCTTCCGGAGTGACGACCGCGGCCGGGGCGTTTATCGGGTTGGGGATTTCACTGCTGCTGTTGAAACTCAAGATTCTGCCCTTGAGTTTTGCCGACTACGAACAGGCCTATGAAGAGCATCTCAAGGCGAACTCCGAAGCCGATCAGGATGGGGGGGAGGACTGGTTCCACTACCCGCATCCACGCCGTGAGGTGTTGAAAGAATTGTTATTCCTGGTCTTGCCAATCGTTGGGGCAGTGGTCGGCTACCTGTTCAGGCCGGTCGGGCAGGTCGATTGGCCCGCTTGGGTCTTTGTCCTGGGGGGAGTGGGGCTGGGTTACCTGATGGGCGCGGCGTTGGTCTGGGGGACCCGTATCCTGGGGACACTGGCGTTCGGTAAAGAAGCGATGGGGCTGGGCGACGTCCACCTGCTGGCGGCGATCGGGGCGGTCATGGGCCCCGGCGAGGTGATCCCTGTGTTCTTTATCGCACCCTTCTTCGGCCTGATCGCGGCGGTGCTGACGTTCGGCCTGGGGGCGATGCTCAAAAAGCGTTTCCAACCGATCCCTTACGGGCCGTACCTGGCCGGGGCGGCCGTGGTCGTCTTGATCTGGCGTGAGCCCATCATCGCCTATCTTGAGCCGTTGCTGAAGATTTTTGATATCCTCTTTATTGTGTAATACCGGCTGGATTCTTCTTCCGGCCGCGTCACGGTCAGGAAATCATTGGCCAACGCATGTGAAAGGGATGTCATGATCGGCGAACGAACACGGAAGATGGTGATCTGCCTGTTGGCGGTAATGGGGTTGATCGTATTCACCGGCTGCCAGAACCGCCTCAAGGCCGAGCGAGACGCACTATATCTGCAGAATCAGGAACTGCAGGAAGAGCTCGATCGTGCCCGGGCTGCGCTCAGCGCCGGAGGTGACAACGCGGCGTTACTGGCCGAGATCGAGAGCTTGCGTGCTCAACTTGCCGCTCAACCCCAACCCGGCGCCACCACCGGCTTTGAGGGTATTGCCGGCGTCGAAGCCTACAACACCGGCGGAACCGTCACGGTCCGCGTTCCCGGCGACATCCTTTTTGCCTCCGGTAAGATCGATCTCAAGCAATCAGCCAAGCAGACACTCAACCAGATCGCACAGGTGCTCAAGACCGAGTACGCCGGCAACACCATCCGCATCGAGGGTTACACTGACACCGACCCGATCCGCAAGAGCGGTTGGAAGGACAACCTGGAATTGAGTCTGCAACGGGCCGCGGCCGTCCACCGATATCTTCAGAAGCAAGGGCTCAGTCCCGAGAACATGTATGCCGCCGGCTTCGGTGAGGCCCGGCCTCGCGAAACCAAGGAAAAGAGCCGACGTGTCGAAATCGTGGTGGTGTTACAGGAGTAGCCATCGTCAACCGAAGACACGCGGTGCATAACAGACAAGCTTTATGTTCACCCAGCCGCAACGGCATAAGTCGGGCTGAAAGCCCGATTGTGCGGCCCTACCTGCCATCCGTTCATGCCCGACAGTAACCGCATCGTCATCATTGATTACCGCATGGGCAATCTGCGCAGTGTGCAGAAGGCGTTTGAGTACGTCGGTGCCGAGGCATACGTGACTGATGACCCAAACCGGGTTGCTCATGCAGATAAATTGGTACTCCCGGGCGTCGGTGCTTTTGGCGACGGTATGCGGTTTCTCAATGACCTGAATCTTGCCGACCCGATCCGACAGCACGTTCAAAAAGGCAAACCTTTTCTGGGGATCTGCTTGGGAATGCAGTTGCTTTTCGATGGGTCGGAGGAAGACGCCCCGATAGGGCCTGACGGAAAGGTAACCGAGCTGATTCCCGGTCTTGGGCTCGTGCCCGGCCGCGTGGTACGCTTCGAGAATCCGCGTCAAGGACAGCCCATCAAGGTTCCGCAGATGGGCTGGAACACCTTGAGATGGGATCGCCCGGACCCGTTATTTGAAGGGCTTGAGCAAGGCGCGGCCGTCTATTTCGTGCACAGTTATTACGCTCAGCCAGTGGATAGTTCGGTCCTCTCAGCTGTTGCGGACTATGGCGGGGATTTCTGCGCCTCAATCCATCGAGACAATTTATTTGCCACCCAGTTCCACCCCGAAAAATCCCAGCGAGTGGGGCTGAGAATCCTCGAAAACTTCACACGGCTGTAGCACATGCCCCGCTGGGGCTTTAACTACTACCCATGCCACAGGCGAAATGCTTGTGCCCTTGGGCTGGACAATCATGGATGGAATGAATCATTCTGTATGATCCATAAGTATGCCGACCGAATCCGACCCCCTGATCGCGAAACTCGACGAACTCTTAGCTCAGTACCAAGAGCTTGAAGACAAGCTTCAAGATCCAACCGTGCTGGCCGACCACGAGAAGGTACGCGTGCTGAGCATCAAGCGGTCGGCTCTAGCCGGCCTGATCGACAAGTATCGCCGCTGGCAATCGCTCAAAGCTCAGGTTTCCGAGCACGAACAGATCATCCGCGAAAACGAAGATGCCGAGTTGGTTGAGTTGGCCCGTGCCGAACTGCCCGAACTGCGGAAACAGGCCGAGGCCTTGTTGGAGGATGTCTCCAATGAGCTGGTCACTGCCGATGATCAGGCTGTCGGATCGGTTATTCTGGAAGTCCGGGCCGGGACCGGTGGGGATGAGGCAGCGCTATGGGCCGGCGATCTGTTGGAGATGTACCGAGAATACGCTCGACGCCACGGTTGGACGTTTGAGGTGATGGACTTTACGCCCGGCGACCAGGGGGGAGTACGTAATGCGGTCGTCAGCGTCAAGGGGGACGGTGTCTGGCAGGGGCTTGGCTACGAGGGGGGAGTGCATTGTGTCAAGCGGGTACCGGTCACCGAAACGCAGGGCCGGATTCACACCTCGACCGCCACGGTGGCTGTCCTCCCTGAGCCGGAGGACGTGGAGGTGCAGATCGATGAGGCGGACGTGGATGTTCACGTAACCACAGCTCAAGGCCCGGGCGGGCAGAACGTAAACAAGGTCGCCACCGCCGTCCATCTGATCCATAAACCCACCGGCATCGAGGTCCGTATGCAGGAGTCCAAGAGCCAGCATCAGAACCGTGCCAAGGCCTGGCAGCTGCTCAAAGCCCGGGTCCACGCCCATCAGCAGCAACAGAAAGACGCTCAACGGGCTCAACAGCGGTCAGCCATGATCGGTTCGGGGGGGCGAAGTGAGAGGGTCCGGACCTATCGCTACAAGGAAAACCTCGTCGTTGATCACCGAGTGGACCAATCCGCCAACCTTCAATCCGTGCTGGCCGGTGATCTGGACGGTTTGGTCCAATCCCTGATCGCCCAAGACCGGGCTCAGCGTCTGGCGGCGCTTTGATACTGCCCATATTGAGCAATGATTTCCCCGGGAATCCTCACCTGATCGGTCCCGAACACCCGATAATAAACATGTGAACAGACGCCGGGTGTATCAATCTGCGCATCTGGGGCTGCTGCTGGCAGCCTGGTTGGCCATGGTATTTGCCCCGTTATGGGCTCAGGGGCAGGTTCTGCGCCCCAAACGGCTGGTCCATCTGTTCGATTTCGAAGAACCGGAGAACTTCGAATCTCTGCCGATGAACTGGTTCATCATCGGACGGACCGCGGAAACCGACAGCAGCACGTTTTTCCGTGAACCCTTGCATCACGACCTGATGGAGCAGCCCGGCTACCCGTCCTACACACAGGTCCGGTTCGATGACACTCATGCGGTGTCCGGCAAGCGCAGTTTTTACCTCGGTTTGAATGGCGGGAATGCCGGCGCATTTCTCCAGGTCGGGGCATTGCCAGCTATCCCGCAGAGTGATTACCTGATTACCGCGGCCGTCCGGACCGAAGGCCTCCAACGCGCGGGAGCGCATCTGGTGGCGTACTTCATCGATCGGGACGGCAAACGTGTGGATGAAAGCCTCGTCCAAACCCGACCGATTCGGACGTCGGGCCAATGGGCCATGGTCATGCTGAAGCTGCGCGGCGATGTGAAAGGTGCCGTTTGGATTGGCTTACAGGTGGAGCTGCGTCAACCCCAACAATCTTCAGGTGACCCTCTCGGCAAACAGCGTATCCGGGTTCAGGACCTGCGGGGGCAGGCGTGGTTTGACGACATCGCCGTCTGGCAATTGCCCCGCATACAGGTCGCCACACAGAACCGGGTCAACCTCATCCGAGCGCCTGAACGCCCGAGGCTGGACATCAGCGTGCGAGACCTGACCAGCCATGTGTTGAATGTGGAAACCACGGTTTACGATCATCAGCTCAAGCCCGTCGCAATGGAACGCCGACGCCTCGGGCCGGGACAGCCCAGGTACTGGTCATGGGAGCCGGACCTTCAGAAGTACGGCTGGTTCCTGGTGGACATGCGGGTCCGCGACGAAAATGAGACCGGCAGCGGTATTGCCACAAACGTGAGTACGTCAGAAGGATCGAGCACTCCGGTTGCCAGAACATTCGGCGCGTTTGTCTGGTTCGCACCGGGCGGCACGATCCAAGCGCTCGATGCCCATCGATTTCAGGTCCATGCCACAGACTTACCAATAGAGCACTTGGAGTTTGTGGATGATCTGCTGGAAACCACCGGCCTTCAATCGGTGGTCGTCAGTGTCTGGGATCGTGACACTTCACCCCAGACACTCGAAACAAGAAAAAACCTCCTTCAGCAGGTCATGCGATGGCTTTATCTCACCGGACGGCATACCTCATTTTCACTTGACCCGGTCCCGACTCTGTTAGCCACCGAGTCGGTGGGTATGACCGATACCGATCCGATCACGATCCTGTCGCAGCCGAATGAATTATGGGTTACATACCTGACGCCCACCCTCCTGCACCACGGCCAGTACGTCAGCCAGTGGTATCTCGGCTCGACCAGTCAGGCGTACTCCTTCTTCGATCCCGATCTTTCCGTAAAACTGGATCGGATCCAATCACGTTTCAACAAGCTGGCCCCATCTCCCAAGCTGGTTATCCCGTGGCGTATCGAACAGTCGAGACGGCAGGACTTGCCTGACACGGTGAATTACCTGATCGATGTTCCGCCGGCGGTGGCTGCGGAACACTTGTCTGATCACCTCCAGCAATGGACCGACGCGATGGGGCGGGTGGAGTTGTCACTTCGTGAACCTCCAGCCGACCGTGTTGCCCATCCCCGACGGGTGACGGACCTGGCCCGGCGGATGGTTGAAGCATGGGAGTATCAGCCCGCGTCGATTGCTGTCTCCAGGCTGTGGACTCGAGCCGCCCAACGGGATGAGGCCTGGGTTCCGGACCCCTTGCTGGGAGTGTTCGCCAATGTTGCGCATCAGTTGGCGGGGCGGCGCGTGCTTGATCGCCTTGAGCCGGGCGGAGGTGTGCAGATTCGTATTCTGGATGGTCCTGCAGGCCCGGCGCTGATCGCATGGGCGCGTTACCCGGGATTGCCTCAAAGCGACTTGAACCTGTACCTTGGTCATCAGCCTGTCGTGGAGGATGTCTGGGGTAACCGCACGGCTCTGTCGATGATTGATGGCAAACATCACTACCCACTCTCGGATACACCCGTCTTCATCACCGGGATAGATGATAAACTGGCTCTGTTTAGGGCGGGATTCGAGATCGATCAGCCATTCATCGAATCCACACAGACCCTGCACGAGCGGGTGCTCACCCTGACCAATCCCTGGCCGGTGGCAATCAGCGGATACCTGCATATAACCGGTCCCGAAGGTTGGACCTCGACCCCGACCCGCCACTTCTTTTCGATCCCCTCCGGGCATACGGTGAAGCTGCCTGTTTCACTTCGATTCCCGGTATCGGAAGTCGCCGGATCCAAGCAACTGACCGTTAAGGTTGACATGACGGTGGATCAGCCGATGGCGATCGAGTTGACGCTGCCGATAGAGGTCGGCCTGAAAGACGTACAGATGGACAGCCATGTTGCGCTGGTGCCTGACGCCAAAGGCATCGGACAGGAACTTGTTGCTTCGGCCGTCGTCACCAACACCGGTGATCAGCCGCTGTCGCTCTATGTGTTTGCCAATCTGCCCGGGCATCCCATACAAGAGCGGATTATTGCCGATCTCGGGCCCGGCCAGAGTGCCGTGCGACAGTTTCGTTTTCCGATCGCCGATCAGGCAATGCTCGGTCAATCCATTCGTATGGGCGTCCGCGAGGTGGACGGCCCACGGATGCTCAACAAACGCCTGACCATCGGCGATGTTGAGTAATGCCTTCCCGATGTTGTCGTCCTATCATGGCCTTATGCAACCTGTGCGTCGCACATGCCAACTGACAGGTGTGATCCTTTTAACTGCCATGATGGGGTTTCAGTCATGGGCTGATACCGCAACCCCGCCGGCTGCTGCAGAAACACCCTTAGTATCCGCTATTACCCAACCGCGGAAAGTAACGATCCCACTCGACTTGCCGAATAAGATGGTCGACGACCCGACCGCCGGCGGGATACTCGTCGCGGACCTGAATGGGGACGACCGTCTGGATTTCCTAGTGACCGTACCCGGCCGGATCATCGCTTGTGACAATACCGGGCAGTCACTGTGGACTCATGATGCCGACCTGGTTCTCGGTGGTCCAAGCGAGTACGTCGGCCTGCCCGGCCATCATGCGCCGGGGGTTGCTGCCGGAGATGTCAACGGTGACGGGCTGTGTGAGGTTTTATTTCTGACGCGTGACAAGACACTACACATCCTTGACGGCAGGACCGGTACGTCGACAGCAATGATCAGACCAGCGGTGCCTGAAGGTGCCGCCCGGTGGGAACTGGTGTTGACGGCCGACTTCCGTGGCGTCGGCGATGATCGGGATATCCTGCTGCAGGCCACCAATAAGGGCGGCTACCGCGTTGGGCGGTACCTGGCGGCGTATGATTTTGACACGCTGCTTCACGGTGGCCCCCCGATCTGGACACGCGATAACTTTCTCGCATGCGCTCACAGCGGCGCCCGGCTGGCGGATGTCGATGGTGACGGATTGGATGAGGTCATAGGGGGAGAAATCACCGATCATGACGGAACCCGGATTACCCGCGCTGTACCGTCACGCAGTCACTTCGATGCCGTGACCGTCGCCGATGTCCGACCCGATCTGCCCGGCATCGAGGTGATCCTGCTAGAAGAGGGTGACGACCATGTCCAACTGATGAGCATCCATGGTCCGATCTGGCGCAGGCACTTTCGTCGGCAGGAACCACAGAACATGGCTGTCGGCCGATTCAAACCGGAATCGGAAGCGTACTTCATCTGGTGCAGGTCAAGACACAACCGGGATCAAAAGCCGTTTGTATTTGATGCATTCGGCCATGTGGTGACATGGTATCGCGTCGCGGATACAGCCCCGTCCGGTTGGACGAAACATGGGGTTGAAGTCATTCATACCATTGATTGGACCGGCGGACCCACTCAGCTTGCTTGCGCCAAGGAACGACACACGGCAGGGGATGTCGCGCTGTTCGAGCCGTTGACCGGACGTTTTGTGTTACATATCAAAGAAACAGCGGACCGGCTGCATGTCGCGGACGTGCTGGGAGACTGGCGTGAAGAAATAATCGTTAAGTCAGATGACGAACTGCACATCTATTCCAATCAGTCGGACAATCCCGATCCGGATCGTCCACGACTTTGGCGTGATCGCAATTATCGTCGGCTGAAACACAGCCATAATTACTATGCCCCGTAACGGTGTGCAACGGCACGGGGCACTACGCCCGGACACGTGTCATCTGCCCGTCTTTCTCCGCAGACCGCTCGCATGCATCCAGATACGCCTGAACTTGTACACCTCTAAGCAGGTCGGGTTGATCATTATTTCCGCTACGGATCGAACGGATGAAACGCTGGTAGATGTTCGGCGTGGGTTTGAGAGTGCGTGTGCTCCATTCGGCCTTGTGCCGGGCTTTGCCGAGACAGAGACGGACTTTTTCATAGCCGGCATCCAGATCGATCGCCAATGCGCCCTCGGTCCCGGCTACCTCGAACTCAATGCTGTTTGCATGCCCTGTGGACCAGCGTGTGGTGTGAGTCTGTCCGACCGCGCCGTTGGCGAATTGCAATTCGATCATGGCGGTGTCGTTTACGTCCAAGGGCTTGCCGGCATAGCGCCGGACACGTCTGCCCGTTCTGGGATCGATCTTCGGAAACGTGTGCAGCCGACAGCTCAGCGCCTTGATATCACCCGCTATCCCGCTCGTAAAATCCAGCAGGTGGCAGCCGAGATCGCCCAATACACCTTTGGACCCCGCTTGGGATTGCAGACGCCACAGCCATTTCTCATCGGTCCACTTGCCCCACTGATGGGACGTCAACCAGTGTTGAAGGTATCGGCTGTGAACGTGTCGTATCTCACCGAGACGACCATCGGCCACCAGCTTGGCGGCATAATGGAACGCGGCAGAGTTTCGGTAGCTGAAATTGATCATGTGGATGATGCCGCGCCGGCTCGCCTGACGCGCCACCCGGCCAACCTTCTTCGCTTCGGGCAACGACAGCGCCAGCGGCTTTTCACACAGCACATGCCGCCCGGCTTTCAACGCTTCGATCGCCATCGGAACATGGTACGGGTCCGGCGTGACGATTGACACCGCGTCCACTTCATCCAACAGACCAGACATGTCAGGGCATACCTGTCGAAAGCCATGACGATCCGCATAGGCTTTTGCCCGGTCTTCATTCACATCCATGCACGCGGTTAATTCGACCCCCCGAACCTGCTTGAACTGATCCGCATGCAGGTTTGCCATCCCACCGGTCCCGATGATCCCCAGTCGTATCTTGTTATAGCGTTTACTCATGGCGACGTATGGTAGCGTGAAGGTATATCTTGCGACAGGCCGACGGCCGTCCTGACGCGCCGAATGAAGATAGTTACACTACACAACAGAGACCGCCGCCTGTCCTACCGGGTCGGCACTCAGGATAGAGGAGACCGATCAGGATGAGCAGAACTTTACTGGATGCGATCAAAGAACAGCCTCTACTCGGTGACGGGGCGATGGGGACACAGTTAATGCTCGCCGGCCTGGAGCAGGGTGGATGCGGCGAGCTGTGGAACCTGACCGAGCCGGATAAGGTGCTGGACATTCAAAAACGCTATGTCGAGGCCGGCTCCGATTGCCTGATCACCAACACTTTCGGCGGGTGTCGCATCACACTGGAACGGCACGGTGTGGCAGACAAGGCGGTCGAGATCAACCGGGCTGCGGCCCGGATCGCACGGCAAGCCTTCGGCGATCGGCAGGGATTTGTTCTCGGGGATATCGGTCCCTTCGGCGGCATCATGGAACCTTACGGGGAGGTACCCGAAAGCGATGTCCGGGAAGCCTTCAACGAACAGGCACAAGCATTGGTCGAGGGCGGCGTGGATGCGATCATCGTCGAAACCCAGACCGCGCTCGAAGAACTCCAGTTGGGTATCGAGGCCGCAAGACAAGCCGGCGCTACCTGTATCATCGGGTCCATGGCCTATGACGTCACCCACGACGGTTCCACTTTCCGCACCATGATGGGCGTTGACCCGGAAGACGCGGCACGCTTCATGCAGGAGCAGGGCGTGGACATTGTCGCGCTCAACTGTGGCACCGGGATGGATATGGCCCGTGCCTTGGAGGCTGTTAAACGTTACCGGGCTGTCACCGATCTGCCGATCATGGTCCAGCCCAACGCCGGCCAGCCTAAGCTGATCGACATGCAGGTGGTTTATGACGAGAAGCCTGAGGACATGGCCGCAGGCGTCGTGTCTCTGCTCGAAGCAGGAGCCAACATCATCGGAGCCTGCTGCGGCAGCACTCCTGACCATATCCGTGCGTTCCGACAGAAGATCGACCAATACTTAAGCGTAGGAACCTGAAGCGTAGCTCATGCACCGGGAATACGTTGATGTTCCATCCGACTGAGGTGTAACTGGTATCCCGCTGTGATGGTCAGTGGTTCGGACCGCTTGACTGTCGAGCGGTTTCGATATCCGCTTCGACTTGCGGAATAAGCATACGCCAACTCAACAGGCCATCCTCTTTGATCCAGATCAGCTTGGTCGACAAGAACGGATCGTATACGGCATCCGTGACGTCAGAGAGGTCTTTCCAATGATTCAGCGCCTGCTTTAGATGCTCAATGGCGGAGGTTCGTTGTGATTCATCGCCGGTCAGCCGGAATGTCTGCAACGCGACGGCCCCACGGATCTTTTCCGTAAAATACAAGGAAAGGCGTGCCCAGGCACGAGCATCGGCTATCTCAAAATCAATCGGACCTCGTTTGCCGGCTCTTTCGGCCTCGATAGTGTCCAGAATGCCCAACAACTCAATCGCCTCTTGCTCCGCTTCGTCGGCAACCTCCAACGGCGTTCTCCGCCCGGGTTCTATCGGAGTGCCTGACACCACGTGGTCAACGTAATCCTTGACGTTCAACCAGGCCGGATCGAGCGTTTCGTGAACGATGAACTCGTCTATCTGGATGAAGAACGTTCCGTCCTTTTCGCCGTTGGCAAGACGCGAACGTCCGCCGTCCATGAAGTGTTCGACGGTCAGCGACGGGTCATTGCTGCCCGCGAAGAAAGTTGCGACGCGAAGGGGCACGCGGCCGGCCAGTTTCGTGGCCTTATAGAGAGGGGATGCGTGTTCCCCGCCGTATCGACGCTCAAATTCACCTGAGAAAATCGATTCCGGCGTGTCCGGGTCATACAACAGCCGGCCCCACAGCCTGTAAAAAAGCCAGTCTCTTTCAAAAGCATACGTCCAGTTGATTCGGTCGTCCGGGCGTTTCTGGTGGTAGGCCTTGGCCGGGATATAGGTTTCGCTGCCCACAAAGTAACCGGCAACATAATCGTGGGTGTTGTTCCGAATGTGTTCACGGATGAAGTCGCTCTGGCCCCAGCGCAGGGTCGTGAAGTCTTCGTTGCGCATCATCCAGACCATCTTGTGGTTCCTGGGGGGCGGATTCCAGTAAGCGTCATTAACGCCGGCCCCGTGGGTCCGATGCAGCCGGGTAGAGGAATGGCCATGCGACGCATTGAACTTGTACTCCATCAGGATCGGACCGAGGATGTTCGGCTCGCCTTCCAGATCATCAATAGCCCTGCGCGTGATCTCGGCGTCTCCCGTGAACGGTGCCCGGTGGATGAACTTGACCGGCCGATTCGCGTCACGGATCCCACCGACCACGTTATCGATAATCCACTGCTCACGTTGGGCCGGATCGAGATGAAAGATGCGTTCCCCCAGACTCACACCGATGCCGGTCAGGTCGTCATAAGTATTGATCAGTTCGGTAACGCATGTTCGGTTGTACCGGTCCACCAGTTCGTTGTTCTCGCCCGGGCCGTAGAAAGCCAGATTGATGCTGTAGCGGGCTATATCATGCGCCTCGGCAAAATCCGGTGAAACGAAAATCGTCCACCACACAACATAAGTATCGATCCCGCGTTCCTTGGCCATCCTGAACAACTGCTTGTAAAACGCCTGCCATTCGGCGTGCTCTTCAGCACTGATACTCGTATAGGATTCCGGAAACGCTTTCGGCCGGACCATGTAGGTAAACGGGTGCAGGCTCCACAGACTCAATACGTTGAACCGATTGTCGGCCATCATGTCCAGGTATGCTTCCCAGAACTTCAGATCCCGCACCGTGTCGTGATGCTGTGTCAGGGCCGGATGGCTGCGGTACGCGGACCATGGTGTGTTGAACTTGATCCCACGGAAAGGCAGGTGAGGCCGGGCGGTGTAGAACCGCAGCGAACTAATGTCGTTGCCGTTAAGTCGAAGCTGGTCTGCCAGATCCAACAGCCCGTACATTGCCCCTCGTTCGTCACCACCGATGACGGAAATATGTGTATCACGATGCGGGGCTCGGATCAGGGTGAACGCTTCGGCCCCGAGAGCCGGATCAAGTGTGACCGTGACAGTTAATGCCGAGGTGCCGGCGGCAGCTTCGAGACAGGCGTTCAGCTTCTTGGCCCCATGTCGTATTACCGGGGAATTACCCTCGTAAAGAACCTTGCCGTGAGTTGAGGTCACGACTGTGCCTGTCATGCCCAGCCAAACAAGCCATGCCAACAGCAAGATGAAGCTATGTAATCGTTTCATGACGGGTCCTCGTTTTACGGCAAGTTCGAAAAGCCAATATCGCCGTGATCTACACAGTAATATACCGCTTGACACGTCCGGGCTGTCACCCTTTCTCATGCAACGGTATGCTTCGCCGTTTATTCAGCACTCAGAAGCGGCATGATGATGAGATATGACTCCTCGCTCGCTTTGACTTTTGCGGCAAGGCTCAGCACGGTCGGCCGACCCTGTTCGAAAAGAATCTTCGGCATCTCAAGCCGGTCGTACTCGATCGTTTCGCCGTCCTCCCATGTGACGGAAAACGTCTTGACCAGAGCGTTTTCGGATAGCTGCCAATTTCGCCCGTCGGGTGATTCGAACAAAATCAGGCTCTTGCCGTGTTCGGTCAGATAAGGCGCATCGTGATCTTTGACAATCGCGAAGTACCGCCCGTTCTGGACCCATTCGAAATGATCGTCGATATGAAAATCGAAATGACACCCGGCCCCCGGCAAAAGCTTGTTCTTGTCCACCATCGGCTGGGGGTGGGGGATGAAAGGCCCAAGCGGATCGTCGGCATCGGCGCTGTAATGGAAAACCCCGCCGCCGTATGGCCCGTCACCTTCGGCCAGTGTCTTGTAGTAGAGCCGGTAGCCGCCCTCGGGTTTGATGACGATGTTCGGCACCGCGACGATCGTCTGCCCCACACCCGGCCCCACATCCAGCAACGGCTGATCAAACCGCCGCCACGGCCCGGCCGGCGAGTCCGCCACCGCTACGCCGATCCGTTGGTTGTTGCGATGAACCCACCACTCGGGCGAGTCCGCTTCGATCGCTCGACCCGCTTCCCAATCTTTCGATCCACGATTGCCGGTGTAGTAGAGGTAGTATTGACCGCCGATCCGGGTCACACAGGTGTTGTAGACCGAGTGCCCGTCCCAGTAGTCATAGCCGCGGGCCGGCAGGACCACGGACTGGAAACGGTAAGGCCCGGCCGGGTGGTCGGCGGTCGCCCAGGCTATCTCCGCATGTGTGCACCACCCGCAATGCCCGAACCTGTCCGGCCACCTCGAATAAAAAAGGTGATATAACCCGTCATCGCTCTGAACGATGCACGGGTCCCAAAGGTGATAACCATCTTGGCGAAATAAAGCATCGCGGGATAAGGTCGAGGGGATGAACTTTGTGAAATCCATTGAAAAGTTTTAAGGAAATAAGACTGCCGCAGGTATCAGGTACTCTAAAAGAAAGAATCTCATTGCGTTTATCCCGCTGAAGCACCAGTCATGATTTGCAGCAACCGCAACGCCTCGTCCAGATCCTTGTCGCCTCTTCCGGACAGGTTGACCACGACCGTCTGATCTTGGGGCAGTTGCTTGGCCAGCTTGATCGCGTGGGCCACGGCGTGGGAACTCTCCAACGCCGGGATAATGCCTTCGGTTCGCGTCAGGGTGACGAAAGCATCTAACGCCTGACGATCGGTGCAATCGGTGTAGGCGACACGGCCGGTGTCGTGCCAGTAGGCGTGTTCCGGCCCGACGCCGGGGTAGTCCAGCCCCGCGGAGATGGAATGGACCGGGGCGGTCTGACCGTCTTTGTTCTGCATGACGTAGGACAACGAACCGTGCAGCACACCGGGTGAGCCGTAGTTCAGCGGCGCCGCGTGTTCGCCGAAGTTGTTGGATCGTCCCCCGGCCTCGACCCCGACCATCTTCACGGATTCGT
This sequence comes from uncultured Phycisphaeraceae bacterium, assembly GCA_964544195.1. Classification (GTDB taxonomy): domain Bacteria; phylum Planctomycetota; class Phycisphaerae; order Phycisphaerales; family Phycisphaeraceae; genus CAZJCN01. The sequence goes on from CAZJCN010000027.1 coordinate 14,076, forward strand.
CAGCAACAAACGGGTAGAACAATCCCGCTGCGTTCGATCCGCCGCCGACACAGGCGACCAGGTAATCCGGGAGTCTGCCGATCTGTTCGAGACACTGGGCGCGGGCTTCCTTGCCGATGACCGACTGGAAGTCTCGGACGATCATCGGGAATGGGTGTGGGCCGACGACCGAGCCGATGATGTAGTGGGTGTGTTCGCTGGTCGCCATCCAGTCGCGCATGGCGGCGTTGGTGGCGTCTTTCAGTGTCTTGGCCCCGGACTCGACAGGCACGACCCGCGTCCCCAGAAGTTCCATCCGCTTGACATTCGGTTGTTGCCGGCGGATGTCCTCGCTTCCCATGAAGACATCACACTCGAGCCCGAGGTATGCCGCTGCGGTCGCGCACGCCACGCCGTGCTGCCCGGCCCCGGTTTCCGCGATGATGCGCTTCTTGCCCATGCGCAGGGTCAGCAGGCCTTGACCGAGTGAGTTGTTGATCTTGTGCGCACCGGTATGGGCCAGGTCTTCACGTTTCAGCCACAGCTGAGCGCCTTTCCCCTTGGGGCAGTCCGGCTGGGTTCGGACGTGTTCGGTCAGTCGGGCGGCATATTGCAGCGGAGTAGCCCGACCGACGTAGTTGCGCAGGATCTCGTCAAGTTCCTTCTGAAATGCCGGATCGCGTTTCGCCTCGTCATAAGCCTTGGCGAGCTGCTCGATGGCGTGGTGGAGTGTTTCAGGCGTAAAGACCCCGCCGAACGGGCCGAAGTAGCCCTCGGCATCGGGCACGGCGGTGGGGGGCGGAAAATGCTTGGTGGTATCGGATGTCGTCATGCGGGTATTGTAGGGCATCTCCCCGGCAAAGCGTGAATGCCCCTAAAGACCCTGTGTGGGTGGTGTTATCTTCGCTTTTTATTCAGCGCCTCTCGCGCCGTCGCTTCGCGCTCGATCGCGTCGTTGAAGACCCGGCTTTTCGTGTCGGGGTAGATGGTACGCAGCTCCTTGAAAGCCTTGTCGGCCGCTTCATACTGCCGACTTTTCAGCAGGAACATTGCCTGCTCGTACTGCTCGGTGACCAGTTCAATCAGCCGTTTCTCCAGAATGAACAACTGGCGCTGATCCCGGGGGTCTTCAAGACTGTCGCCGGGCGTATAGGACAGGGCTTCACGGTAGGCTTCATAGGCCCGGTAGAGGGCGTCCGGCCGACGATCGAGCAGGGCGTAATTCTCCCTGGCCCTTGCCAGCGCGGTATCCGCCCGTCGTGGGTCCGGTGTTTGCTTTTTGGGTTTGCGAGAGATGTCGGCTGCGATCTGTTCAGCGGTCAACGCGGGTGCAAGCCCATCAACAGGCGTCGAGCGGTCCTGACCGCTCTGGTTGAGCATGGCGAACGCAATCAATCCAAACGAGATCAGCCAGAACACGCCCACACCCGCCCAGAGCCTGCTTCGTTTGGATGCCGATCTTACGGTGCCGGCCGGCTTCTCCTCCACTTCCTTCGCAACGTCATCACTCTTGGTTGTGGATTCGGAGCTATGCGATGCACCCGATTCATCCTGTATCGGTGTGACTCGAAAGATGTCCGTATCACCGATGGTGATGGTGACGGTCCCACGGATGGGGCGGGGCTTGCGTGTCACGTTTCGCCCATCGACCCGGGTGCCGTTGGGGGAGTGGTTGATCAACTGCCATTGATGGTTGTCGAAGACAAACTCGCCGTGCTCACGTGAAATGAACGGCAGGTCAACCGGCAGGGTCCGGTCCGGGCTTCGACCGAACGTGACCAACGACTGACGCAGCAATAACGTGCGCCCCGCGTTCGGCCCGGTCAGGATCTCCACTTGCAACCCGATCAAAACAGCTCTCCCTGTATGGCACGGATAATCAGGGGTGAGAACACGATCACCACCACCGCCACGAGGATCAGGACCGACGGGACCAGGATCCGCAGGCTCGCCGAGGCCGACAGCTTCTCCGCCTGCACACCCCGGTGCATCCGAAGCATATCAGCCTGCAGCTTCAGCGTGGTCGATAACGGTGTGCCCAAGGACTCAGCCTGATTGACCGCGCCGATGATCGAACGCAGTGATTCGATCGGGATGCGGTCAGCCAGGTGCGACAACGCCGCGGAACGTGGGGTGCCCAACTCGATTTCACTGAGCACGATCGCCAGCTCCTGGTTCAGGTCGTCATCGGGCTGATCGCGGATCAGTGTCTGGACCGCTTCCGTAAACGTTGATCCGGCGGCCATCGTCAACGCGATCAGGTCCAGCGTGTAGGGCAGTTGCTTGCTGATTCGGGTACACCGTCGGGACGCAGCGTCTCGAAGCGCAGCCATGGGGATCATAAAGCCCAGCACCGCCATGGCCGGCCCGATCAGTAGCGCCAGCGTGCTGCCCGTCGCAATCACCAGCAGGGTGGAACAGGCCCCCAGCATCACGGCACTGATCAGGCAGATCGCCAGGTATTCCTGCACGCTGTATCCCGACGGGTTGCCGCTGGCGTCGAGATCCTGTCGGATACGGGCCCGGATGCCGGGTAGATTCAACCGATGCGTCAGACTCAGGCCCACGTTCAGCAGGGGGGCGAGCAGGGGGTTCTCGAAGACCGTTTTGCGTTCCTGCCCCAACGCCGCGGCAAAACGACGATGTACCGGCGGCTCTGCCGGCACGGGATACCGGAAAAGCGCGTAAATCGGCAACGCAACCCCGGCGAAGACGATCACACTGACCAGAATCTGTATCGCGATCTGCATCGTTCGGCTCAGATATCCACCGCCATGATTTTACGGATCCACACAAACGCCACGACAATCACCCCCACGACAGCCAAGAGCAGGATCCGGCCGATCGGGGTCGTGAACAGCATACCGACGCCCTGCGGGTCGATCGTCCATAGCAGCACCAGAAAGACCAACGGCATCATCGACATGAACACCGCCTGATAACGTGACTGACTGGTTAACGCGTCGAGTTTCGCTTCCAGCCGACTGATGTCGCGTATCGAGTCGGCGATACGGTCCAGGCTCTGAGCGGTATCCCCACCGCGGACGCGGTGCATCTGGATCGCGGTGAAGGTCAGACGATAAAGCTGTGATCCGATCCGGTTGCTGGCGTTCTGCATCGCCTGATTCAGGTCCAACCCTAAGCGGTATTCACGCAGGATCTGGCCGAACTCCTGCTTGATCGGACCGACGGCATTCTGTTCCAGAAGCTCCATCGCATGGACGAGGTTCAGCCCCGCACGCGCCGCGGCGGCGAGCGTGGTCAGGCCGTCCACGAGCTGGCTCTCGAGCTTGCGAAGACGCTCGGCTTCCAGGTGACGGATATAAATATTAGGCAGCAGTGTCGCCGCGGCTGCGGCGATCAGCGTGATCGTCAGCGACGAGGTCAATGCATAGGTGAACAACGCGACGACAATCACCAGCCCCGCAGCAGCCATCAACGCGGTACGCGGTTCGATGTCCAGAAGCAGTTGCCGACGCAACACGCGGTCGTACGCCAGTTCCTGACGGGCGATCATCGCCAGTGCCCACGCGTATCCGTACCGAACAAGCATGTACACCGACACAAAGGTCAGCAGACTGGCGAGAATCATCAATACGGTCGCGGGAGACATCGGGTTCGGTCCTGCGCTTTAGCGATTAACAAGTCGGCGGGGCTTTAGAGGAAAACCTCCACGCCCATCAGTTTCCGTTCAATCATTTCCTCAGCAAAGGTGGGGATGTAACCGGTATGCCGAAGCCTCGGTTGGCGAGGGTCTTTCAGTGTGTAAATATCCTGAAGACACAATTGGTGGGTCTGCGGGTCGATCTCCGTCACCTCGCTGATGTGTGTGACTCGTCGTCGTCCGTCGGCGAAACGGGCAACCTGTACCACGATGTCCACCGCTGTCAGGATCTGCTCACGGATCGCCCGGACCGGCATGTCCACTGCCATCAGCACCAGCGTTTCCAGTCGCTTCAAGGCGTCGGCGGGTGTGTTGGCGTGTAACGTGGACAGCGACCCGTCATGCCCGGTGTTCATGGCCTGGAGCATGTCCAGCGCCTCGGGGCCTCGCACCTCGCCGACAATGATTCGGTCCGGCCGCATCCGCAACGCATTGCGAACCAGATCGCGGATGGTGTATGCCCCCCGGCCTTCGACATTGGCGGGGCGGCCCTCCATCGCGACGACGTGCGGCTGTGGCAGCTTCAACTCGGCGGATTCTTCAACGGTAATAATCCGCTCGTCCGGCCGAGCGTATGCCGCGAGGACATTCAGTAACGTGGTCTTACCTGAGCCGGTCCCGCCGGAGATGATGATGTTCTGCCGACCAAGGACACAGCTTTGCAGGAACGCGGCGCATGTTTCACTCAGCGATCCCCGCTCGATCAGGTCATCCATTGTGAACGGCACCCAGCCGAACTTGCGGATCGTCATGCACGGGCCGACCAACGACAGCGGGCTGATGACCACGTTGACCCGGCTCCCGTCCGGCAGCCGAGCATCG
>CAZJCN010000028.1:0-18101 GCA_964544195.1 uncultured Phycisphaeraceae bacterium
CTAACCTCTCGGCTGGTGACACGCTTTTGCTTGCCGCTGGGACAGGTACACAGTTCCGCGTGCGGGCGGTTACGTTTGAAGTGGTCCCCGAGCCGACGGCCTTGGGTCTTTTGTCACTCGGGGCATGTGCTTTGTTGCGTCGGCATTGATTGAATGTTGATTGGATGTCTTTTTACTGACACCACCTGTATGCGAGGCGGTGGCGGTGGCCGTGACGTGTTCACATCGTGGTTTATCCCCGATGGCATAACGGGAACGCGGGTGAGGATGGGCGGGTTCAAGAACCGTCAATCGACATGGTGGGATCGTTTAATCTCTGATCTTTGTTTTTGACGAATGCTGCTCTTTAGATCATTCGCCCTTCGCCTTGCTCCTGGGCGGCATTCGAGATTACTGTGATACACCCTACACACCCCACACCCGCCCCAGTTCCCGATCCTTTTATTGCTCCTGTTACGGGTAAAGCTTTCGGATCGCGTAGTGGTAGAGCAATCCGCCGCTGACGGCGAAGGGGAGTGACCAAAGTACGACAGCCCACCAGGCCAGCAGTATACCCATGAAGAGGAAGATCAGCGCCAGGACGGTGGTGATGATCGAGACGGACAACACGGTCAGCCAGAGCAGGGAGTCGGATGGGCCGTACTCGACCCTGGAGTGTTTGCGGACCGGTCCCCAGAACCCGAATGGCCGGACACGTTCGTAGAACTCGACCAGCCGATCCATCGGCTCCGGGGGAGTGAGCAGTACCACGATCAGCGACACCGTCGTGCTCGAGAACCACAGCAGAGCGGTGCGTGCGACCCACTTAGTATCGTTATTCAGCTCCACATCGAAGACGCCGACGAGCCACTCGGCGGCGGTGTCCATTGTGCCCATGAGCATCAGGATGGTGATGATGATCGAGCAGACCTGCGCCGACAGCTCGCCCCAAATGTTGCTGCGCCACCAGATAAAGCGGATGAGCTTGATCATCCCAACCGACTGCATGACGTTGATCGCGAACATGAACAGGTACAGAATGTCGTTGACGAGAATCCCGATCAATGCCGCGAGGATAGTGACGGCGATCATGTAGACGCGCGAGGCACGAACATAGTGTTTTTCTGTCTTACCTTTGGCGACATAGGCGCGGTAGATGTCGTTGGTGAAGATGCAGGTGGAGTTGTGGATGTTGGTGTCGAAGGATGACATGAAGGCGCTGAGGAACCCGGCGGCCATCAGCCCGGTTAGACCGACGGGTAGGTACTGGCGCACCAGGGCTGGGAAGACCATCTCGTAGTCGGCGATCGGAGCGCCGTCGGGCCCGATGCCCGGATCGAAGTTTTCAAGCAGGTACGAGTCTGAGATGAGGAAAATCCCGGCGAGCCCGCAGATATAGTAGGGCCAGGCCTTGATCACCCGATTGAGGATCTCCGAGTAGAGCGTGGTGAGCATGACTTCGCGCTCGTTCTTCAGGCACAATGAGCGCTGGATGTGAGGGTTGTAACCGCCCTGCTCCATGACCGAGAAGACGATGAAGAAGACGAAGACCGCGCCAACGGAGGGCATCAGTGACAGCAACATCTCACCGTCGGTATGGGCAAGCAGGTCGTGTCGGAGTTGCGCCGGTCCGCCGACGTCGGCTAGGACCATGATCATCAGGACGTAAGTCGCGATCAGCGCGATCGCGCCCTCGACCATGTCGGTCCACACCACGCCGTACACACCCGAGGCTGCGGAGTAGGTCAGCGTGATGATCAGCAGCATGATGATGACGACAATGTCGGTGTTCCACACGGTATTCAGAAACACGAACTCGGTGGGCAGGCCAAGGAGGACGGCGGCGATTTTCTTCATCCCGACCAGCCCGATGGACGCCCACATCGCTGCGACGATGATGCCGTAGATCACCGAGTCGAAGGTACGGGCGACGTCGGCGCCTCTGCCGTGGTATCGGCAGTGGTAGAACTCCATCTGAGTGACGAAACCCGCGCGGCGCCACAGGCGGTTGAAGAACACCGAGCCGATCACGGCGCTGATCATGGAACGCCAGGTAAACCAGAGCCCGCCGATCCCGTCCTGACGGACCTTGCGCGAGTCCTGGAGCATCGAGGAGGCGTTGAGATTGGTCGCGAGCAGGGATGCGCCGGCAAGCCACCAAGGCATGTTACGCCCGGCGAGGATGAACTCGTCGGTACTCTTGCCGGCACGCTTGGACAACCACCAGCCCAGGACCAGCAGCCCGATCAGGAAGAACGCCACGATGAGGTAATCGATCACATGCATGTCATAGGTCTTTAGCAAATTTTCTTGGTCACGCTCATGAATAGATGGTGGGTTAGTCGGGCGGCTGGAGCAGCTTGTAGGACTCGCGGTCGTCGATGGTCACGCGACGGGCGTAGGGCCCGAGCTTATCGATGCGTGCCTGGATATCCGGGTCGTCTTGATAGAGCAGCCCGTCATCCGGATCGTCCGGGATCGCGCGGGTGGGGTAGGTGCGCCAGTCGTCGCCGTTTAACGGTTCGGTATATCCGTCGCGTTTGAAACGCTTGATCAGTTCCTGTTTGAGGGTGTCGTCCTCAGGGTCTTCTTTGACCGGCGACGTTTCTTCGGGGTCGTTCATGAGGTCGAAGAACCACTGCTTCTGGTCGGGCTCGGAGTAGATGTACTTGCCGGTCCGGCTGGTCGCCATGTATAGCCCGTAGCCCTTGGAGCGGAACACGCTGGTGACGACGCGCCCGCTGTGCCGGCCCGACGCAACCTCGGCCAAATCGACACCATCTTCGCTGGGCCGGTGCGGATCGCCCGCCACCGCGGTGCAGGTCGGGAAGATATCCAGCAGGGTGGTCGGCTCGTCGCAGCGTTTCCCGGCGTCGAACCGCCCGGGCAGGCGCGCGATCATCGGCACGCGCGCCGCGGCGTCGAGCATGCAGCGCTTGCCGAAGCAGCCATAATCGCCCAGCAGCTCGCCGTGGTCCGAGCTGAAGAGGATGAGTGTGTGGTTGATGTCGTCACCGAGTGCTTCGAGGATGCGCCCTATCTGGTAATCAATGTGGGAGATGCAGGCGTAATAGGCCGCGCGCATCGTCCTTATGAATAACAGATCCTGTCCGGCGTCGCGGTACTTATAGCGATTCTGCACGTGGTTCCAGTAGGTCAGCAGCTGGTCGTCGTTGTTAAACCGCTTCGGGCCGGGCATCTCCTTGGTGCGATAAAGCTTGTGCCAGGGATCGGGATTGGCGAAGGGGGGATGCGGCTTAATGAAACTGGTCCAGAGGAAAAACGGTTTTGCGGTGTCGCGCGAGTTCAGGAAGTCCATGGACCGGTCGCCGACCCAGGTTGTGTGGTGCAGTCGGTCGGGCATCTGCGCCGGCTGGGGGACGTAGTACATCTCGCTGCGGACGCCCTGCGGCTCGCGGACGTAGCCGTAGCCGTTCTCGTCCAGGTGCTTGCGGTAATCGTTGGTTTCGGGGTTGACGTCGCCTTCCTCGGAACGGTCCCTGCCGTGAAACCCCCAGGGGGCGATGGGGTCGGGGACAAAGTGCATCTTCCCGACGCCGTGAGTTTGGTAGCCCTGTGCGGCGAGTCTTTGCATCAGGCTCTCGGGTGGGGGTGTCGGCCCTTGGTCCCAGAGGTCGAAGATGCCGGTCTGATGCGGGGCGAGGCCGGTGGCGAGCGCCATGCGTGCCGGGACGCAGACGGGCGAGGGTGTGTAGCAGCGTGTGAACGCCGTGCCCTCCGCGCACAGCTTATCTAACGCCGGCGTCTTGATCAGCGGATTGCCAAGCGCCGCGATGGTGTCGAAGCGTTGCTGGTCGGTGAACAGCAGGAGGATGTTGGGACGACGGTCAGTCATGAATCGTTCCGTGTGTGTTGAAGGATGCGGTGTCCATGGATCATTCGTCCAAGGCCCGGCGCCAGAGCCCGTTGCCGCGGGACGCCATGTAGAGATAGCGTTTCCCCCCATACTCAAACACCCGGTTGCGCACCGGGTAAGGCCAGCCGAAGTCCGCTGTCAGGTCTTCGATGTTTGTTACCTCGCCTTGATCGTCAAGCTCGGCCTGGTAGACCCCGTAGGTCCGCCGGCCTTCCTGGGCGTCGGTGACGAAGTTGAATACGAGTTTGTTGTCATAGCCGACGAGTCCGCTGGCGTGCATCTTCAGTTCATCGTGGTACCAGGCGTAGTCGCGCATGCCTTGGATGTCACTGAAGCGGACCAGCGGCTGCCAGGTCCGGCCGCCGTCGGTCGACAGATCGATGCGCCCGTCGTTATGTCCCGGCTCGATCCCGATTGATCGGACCGCGGCGACCATTGTCTTTCCATCGTGGGCCCAGACGGCGAACTCACCGGTCGCCCGGTCGGCCAGCGCCTTGGTCCATCGCCACCCGTCGACGGTCTTCTTGGCGAGCCAGAGTACCTGCTCGCCATGCGCCCACAGCACGTCCGGGTCGATCGGATCGACCGCGAGACCCGCGCCCTGGTACCACAGGTGCGTCGGCTGGGCGTCGCCGGTGAGGGACTCAAACCGCGGCGGGGACTGCTTGGTTTCCGCCGCGACGATCAGTGCCTCGATGTCGTCGATGACAAAAACGCCCTTACCGTACGTCGAGATGTATAACCGGCCGGGATGGTGCGGGTCTGGCACCAGCGCGTTGTACTTGACGTAAGGTAGACCGGCGAGTTCGTCCTTGCCGCCGGCGACCTTGATCCAGGTGTCTTTCGGGCTCCCGTGGATCAGCCGCTTGGCCCAGAGCGTGCCCGTTTCCACCGCTGCGCCCCAACCGACCGCGACATGCGCCAGCACGATCGGCGTCGACACACCGTCCTCAATCACCACGACACTGTTGGATCGCGAACTGTTGCGCTCACCGGGCTTGGTCCGCATCGACCAGGAGTACCCGCCGTCGAAGCTCTCGTTGATGCAGTTATCCGCGACAGACTGCACGACGTAGCGCCCATCCAGCCCGACGGCGGTGTCGAATACGAAGACACTCTGCTGCCCGCGCGTGCGGTAGAACCTCTCGCCGTCAATCTCTTTGACCAACCAGCAGAAGCGCGGATCCCATTGCTGGGTGAAGTCGCTCCGGTCGGGGTGGGTGACGTAGAGCGTCTGCCCGCCTGTGGCGAAGAGCATGCGGTCGCCCCACGCGGGGGGGGTGAAGGCATAGTCTTCGGCATTGATGCCCCAGATCTCCCAGCCCGGGTCCCAGTTCATCTTCTTGTTGGCGTGAATGTCGCCCATCTCGTACCAGAGCACGCGTTCCCACACGGCCTTGGGCTTGCCGGACGACCAGTCAACGTTGATCTGCCAGAGCCCGTGCTGGGGCCGAAACGTTCCGATCACCAGCCGGTGCAGGTCGCCCTTGCTCGCGGGGTCGATCACCGGACGCCAGTACAGCGTCTTGCCGGTGGGGCTGTATCGAAACCCTTCACCTGTTTCTGACAGGTCGAACCACGCGCCGTCGTCGAGGCGCATCGCGAACAGGTGGCTGTGCCCGACGACCTGCACGCCGTGGGTCTTGCTGGTGGTCTTCAATGCGGGCTTGCCGTCGGCGGGCACGCGGTACACGGCGTAGAGTACCTTTCCGTCATTCGACAAACAGGCACCAAAGCAGTCGCCCGTGTCCGCCGGTGGATCGAGCATCGTCCACGTCACGCCGCCGTCTTCAGTGCGCACAACGCCCTCAAGCGTGCCTAAGTAGATCGACTTTGAATCGCCGGGCATGAACTCGGCGGACAGCACGTCACGCCGGCCTTCCTTAGTGAAGTAGATCACTTCCCGCCAGGTCGTGCCGCGGTCGCGGCTCTCGTAGTAGTTGCGTGACCCGAATGGCCCCTTGAATTTCCCGGAGGAGAACCGATCCAGATTCCAGCTCTTCACTCCCCAGCGGTGGCGTTGCCCAGGCAGTGCAATGATGTGGTCCGGGTCATCGCGGTTGATCAGGATCTGGCCGATGGCGTCGGCGACTTCGGAGGCACGGCGCCAGCTCTGGCCGGCGTCGTCGCTGATCTCAAGCGAGCCGGCGGTGCCGGCGTACACCCGGTTCGGGTCGCTGGGGTCGACGGCTACGGCGTTGACGTAGCTGTAGCTCAGATCTCGCCCGATGTACTGCCAAGTCTGCCCGTAGTCGTCTGATCGGTAGCTGCCCTCCATGTCCGAGTTCAGGTACAGCCGACCGGGCGTGGTCGGGTCCAAGTCGATGCCTTGGATGTTGCCGCCCGCGCCGGGGTTGAGGTTCTGCCAGGTCACGACCTCCCAGCCGAGCGTACACAGCGATTGGGGCACCTCCGCTGCGACGGGAACCCCCAACCAGATGACCAGACTCAGAACGAAAACCAAGAAACCTCGACCGGCTAACAGACAAGCCATGAGATTCTCCAAAATGTATAAATTCTTTATATCATGGCAATTACGCGTATTTTCCCGGCACTGAGTCGGCCAGAATCTGTATCATACACAAAATCGTTAAGATATCCACCTTTTTCGTGGGCAATTATGTGAAGTGTTTGGGGTGTAGTAATCCACATGCGAGTTCGGCGAACATCGACCGTCGCTTGGCCCGGATCTAAATGTCGGGCTCTGCCGGTTATTCCTTTATTTCACCCTGCTTTCCGCTGGTAATGGCTCAGCAGCCCGCCCAGCAACGCGTGCCGATGGACATGCCCGACCTCTCCGATCGGCGGCGGGAAGTCGGTCGCGTGAATCGGATCATTGCTTATAGTCACCGGCCTGCTGTCTTTGACGTGATATGGACGGAGACGATTGTGGTAGTCCACATACGTTCGCGCGATGTGATCCTTGTGGCGGAGGCTGAGGCAGAAGAAGTGGTTCAGACACTCACGCTGAAGCATGCCGATCCACGATTTGGCGAAGCAATTAGTGACCGGAGCCTGGAACGGCGTCCTGACGATCTGTTCGCCCACGCTTCGGAAGTGTTCGTCGAAGGCTTCAGTGTACTTCGTATCGCGGTCGTGGATCAGGAAGCGAAGCACCAGGTTTGCATTCTCCAGCCGCATCTTAAATTAATCTAAAATCCAGCAGGCCAGCACAATAAAAAAACATATCCGACTTCCCCAAAAGGGTTTGGGCCACTCTGCAGGCCTATAACCTGAAAAATAACCATCAAACTCTTGCATGTTCAGAGGCCCATGTGTATGATACAGATGTTGTGTAGAATCATCGCTTGTTGGTATTGATTCATCGGGTATGTCATACACAGGCCCCGTGTGGGCTGATCATCTTGTGAGGGAGAAACTCATCATGCAAAGCATGAAGGTTACTGGGCCTTGTCTGGCGATGCTTGTCACGGCACTGGGTTTCACAGCGACGCCCACGCAGGCGGTTACCATCGATATGACTAACCCCCCGGGTTCCGGCAACGCGGCAGCGGGCGAGGCGGTCGATGGTCTCGCGTCGGGCAATTACAGCCAGGACGGCGTGACGCTGACGATCAGCGCCATCGGCGGGGCGGGTGCGGCGATTCGCGCTAACGCGACCGGCATGGGTGTCGACGAAACCGGTGACGGCGCCCCGACGCAGATCGACCAGGCACTTGGCCAAGCCGTCGCTGTCGTCTTCGACGTCGAAGTCGATCTCTTGTCCGTCGACTTCGGCAGTGTTGGCGGGGCGACGGATGCGGCGCGGATTCAGTCCGGCGCATTCGACTTGACCGTGTTTGATGGCGAGCCGAACTGGGACAACGGGACCGAAGTTTGGACCGCGCCGTCGCCATTGAATATTCCTGCTGGCACGCCGCTGATCCTCAGTGCCACCGGCACCGCGAGCGCCCAGAATGCTCGGGTCAACGTGCAGGCGCTCACATTCAATATCGTCCCCGAGCCGACGTCGCTGGCGCTGTTCGGGCTCGGCGGGCTGTGCGTGATGAATCGCCGCCGCTGATCGTTAAGCCGACATCCTGATGAATAACCGGCCGACCGGTCCTGCGGGGACCGGTCGTTTTATTACCGGTGTTGGTCGATCATCGCCCGACTGCCCAGTCGGTATTGTCGCGGGGTGACATGGTAGCGTTGCTTGAAGCGGAGGTAGAAGTTCGCGAGGTTGGGCAGGCCGCAATCCATGGCGACGTGGACGATGAGCTTGTCGGTCAGACGGAGGTCAGCTTCAGCGAGGTCCAGTCGGAAGACGGTGACGGCGTGTCCGAGCGTGCCAGTCCCGCAGGCGTTGGATCGGCTTGGCATACGGCCCCGGAGCATCAGTGTCGACCGGGGTCGGGCTGAGCTGGTAAGGGTCGTCGTGCAGGTCGGTCACGGACATGCGGGCCTCGTCCAGCCGGGTCGAGCCTTCCTGCCAGGGGCAGCGGATCATGAAGTCCGGGCTGCGCAGGCCGACACCTTCTTTCTCGGTTTCAATGTACGCAAAGTTCTCGTCGAGACGGCCTCGTTCGCCGGTGAGAATCGGCGCGAGGCTTCGACCTTGCATATGCTCAGGCGGGCGAGCTCCGATCAATTCCAGTAAGGTCGGGGCGAGGTCGACCAGCGAGCCGACTTGCTCGCGGATCACCCGGTTCTTGATGCCCGGCCCTCGGAAATACATCGGGATGCGGATGGATTCCTCGTTCAGTGTGCCCTTGCCCATGAGCCGGTGGCTGCCGAGGTTGTCGCCGTGGTCTGAGGTGAACACGACGATGGTGTTGTCGTGAAGCGAGAGTGTTGACATGTGTTCCAGTATCCGGCCGACGGTGTCATCGACCCAGGTGGTCAGGCCCATGTACAGCGCGATCAGGTCACGCAGGTCGAAGCCGTCGGGCAGCTCACGGGTGTAGGGCAGGCGGTCGCGGTAGTAACGGTAGTCCCAAAGGTAGGTCAGGAAGACTTGGGTCTGCCGGGGCAGGGGGGTGGACAGGTCGACGTTGTCACGGAGGATGACGTCGTCGCGGGTGTACATTGAGAGGTACTTCTGAGGCGCGTCGGCCAGGGGCATGTGCGGTGGGGAGAGGTTGTAGTAGAGGAAGAAGGGGTCGCCTTGGTTGCTGCATTGCGTCAGGTAGTCGCAGGCGCGGTCGGCTTCGTAATCGACACTGAAGCCCGGGGGACAGTGCAAGGGCTTGCCGTCTTCGCAGAACCACTGCGCGCTGTAGGCGTGCTGGTGGGCGGGGATCACATAGTGATGAAATCCGATCACATCGGGCCAACACTCGACGTGCCACTTGCCGATCGCGGCGGTACGGTAGCCTAGGTCACGGAGGGTTTCCGGGAGGGTGTGGTCGGGCAGGTGCTTTCGCCCGTCGCTTGGCCATTGGGGCATGATCCATCCGCCGTCAGTGGTGCGGTGGACGGTGTTGTTGAGCATGCCGGTACAGGTGCGTGCGTATTGGCCTGAGAGGACAGACGATCGCGCCGGCATACAGATAGGGCAGTTGCTGACGGCGTGCTCGAAGGCGGCACCTGTCTCGGCGAGGCGATCGAGATGGGGCGTTTGGATGGTCGGGTGGCTGTAGAAGCCCAGCTCGTGGGCCCGCAGCTCGTCGCACATGATGAGGATGAAGTTGGGCTGGTCGGACATATCGGGGTCTGTTGGGCGGTGGTCGGCGGGAGAGTACGTCGATGGCCTTGGCCTGAAGAGCGGACTGATCGTGTCACCTTAGGGGTGGGCGACATGCTTAGGCCGCACGTGATAAACAGTAAATCATTTTACTTATTAGTATTTATGACAGATTGAGCCCTGATTTGGGTCGCCTTGGGCATTTGAAAAACAATTTTTCAGTTCGCTGGATTTTCATTGACACTGTATCAGACACGTTGTATGGTACAAGAGTGTTTGTTGGAACGCGATTTTGAGCATGGCATTATTATAACGTGTCTACATTTGCTAGTTTTTCACTTTTTCTTCTTCATTTTGAATTAGAGCTGCGGCTTGGATATTTGCACTATACAAAACTGATCTAGAGGGAGTTTCTTAAGGATGAACACTGCCCCCCCTATGCGTCGCCGACAACCAGCCGCAGCGGCCCGGGCTTTCACGCTGATCGAGTTGCTGGTGGTGATCTCGATTATCGCATTGCTGATCGGAATCCTGTTGCCGGCGCTGGGCGCGGCGCGTGATTCGGCCCGTTCGGTGCTGTGCCTGTCGAACCAGCGTCAACTTGGGATCGCGTTGTCGGTGTATGAGCAGAACAACAAGGGCTGGTGGCCGGCCAACCGTTTCGACGGGGTAATCTATTCCGTGAACGAGGCTGGCAACGGCTACGACGCGGTGCCCTCGGGCAAGTGGGCCGGCGTGAACTGGTACGAGGCGCTCTGGTCAGACATGACCGGAACCCTCCCGCCGACGCCCGCGAACGCGGCGTCTTATGCCGACACTTACCGGAATCAGCGGAACAACTACTGGGAGGGCAGCATCTTCCAGTGTCCGTCTTGGGAGAGATCGGTCATCGGTGAGGGCAACCCGGAGGGCGACACCTATATCGACGACAAGGGCTACGCTTGGAACGTCGACCTCCCGCCGAGAGCCCAGGACATCAACCCCGGGCAGGGCGCGATCAACTGGGGCCTGTTCAAGCGGCCCAGCGAGGTCAAGCGGCAGTCCGAAGCCCTGATCCTGATGGATGCCAACACACCGCGGGTCTGGGACAGCAACAACGCCTCAGCCACGATCCCCGGCGACCCGAACAAGACCAACCTTGAGCTCTGGAGCCAGCGCCACCGAGGCAACATCAACATTGTTTACGTCGACTCGCACGCATCGTCGAGTTCCGTGACTGAGGTTCCGGCAATCTCGAACGGCAACAATTTCGACGAGGCGTGGTACTACTTCTGGACGGGCAAGGCGAAGTGATACCAGCATCGGAGATCCATCGACCCGCCCGCCGATGAGGACGGGCGCGGACAACGGATGATTTACTATGGCGCGCCGGCGTATCGACGTGCATCAATGTTAAAGTTCTGTTCTACATGTCGTGGTAATTTTCTTTATTTGGAGGGAATGAAAATGATGAGATCGATGAAGTATGGTTTGATCGCCGTGTGTGCGATGGGTTGTGGCTTCTCTGCGCAGAGTGCGCAGGCCAGCGAGTTCTTTGACGACTTCAGCAGCTACGCGGACCAGGCCGCACTGGAGCTGCAGTGGACCAAGGGGCACTTCGCCGCCGGCAAGAACGGCCCGCCGTTCTGGTTCACCCCTGACGTCTCCTCGATGACCCTCAATGCCGGTGCCGACACCGTCGAGCTGCTGGTCGATGAGGTGGTCGATAACCCCGGCGAGGGCTTCGCGCTGGTCAATATGCTCCGTAACGGCGACACGTCGAACTTGGCGAGCTTGGACAGCTTCACGTTGTCTGTGGGCATCGACTCATTCACCCTCCCTGACTTCCATCGCATCGCGCTGATCATGGCCAACTCGACCACCAGTGTGAACGCTATCCTCGAGCTGGTGGATATCGGTGGGGGCAACTACGGGTTCAACATCAACCCGATCCAGTTCAAGCACAACCCCGGCAGCGGCAACGTCACCACGACGTTAGGCAACGGCGGGCCCGGGACGCCCTGGAACTCCTTCGGTCCGTTCCCCGTGGCCGGCCAGGAGCTGCAACTGACGCTTGACCACACACACATCGACGTGTTGATCGACGGCACGAGCCTGATCGGCGGACCCGTGGCCCACGGGCTGGGCAGCCACGAGGTCTTCAGCGCGGACCTGGCGGCGAAGGTCGAGCTGCACGGCGGCTTTGACGACCCCCCGCTGGGCACGACGACCAACATCCTCAACCTCAGCCACGTCGGCGTGTCCGAGGTCGTGCCCGAGCCGGCCTCGCTGGTGATGCTGGGCCTGGGCGGCTTGGCGATGCTGCGTCGCAAAGCCTGATCCGTGAACCTTCGCGGTGGTCGGCCTGAATGCCGGCCACCGTCTTGTCTCTTGCGACGATGCATCCGTGCTCCGATCGGGATGCATACGACACCGTTTGGTTTCCATCATCACTTGGGAGGTTTTTTATGTACAGGAACGTGGCAGCAGCGGCGATGGTAGCCGTGGGGTTGACCGCTACCGGCACTCAGGCGCAGGTGGCCTTCTTCCACAACTTCGGCGAAGGCTTCGTCGACGACGGGATGGGGGGGACGATCCCCGACTCGGCAGACCCCAACCAGCAGCTCGGCGGTGACCCCGGGTACTTCGGCGGAACCTTCGTCGCCGGGGGGTTCAACGGCAGTTCCACCCAGATCGACTTCGGTGCCGGGGTTCTGCGTCTGACCGCGAACGAGCTCTCGGGCAACTTCTTCTCGCTGGCCAATGCCGACGCCGGCGGCACCGCGCCCGGCCCGGTCGTCTTCGAGGACGGCGCGACCATCAGTCTCAAGACCCAGCTCCGTCAGGCGCCACCGGTCTTGGGCTTGCGCACCGGCGACGAAACCAGCATCACCCTCGGCGACGACCTGCGCCCAGGCGCGGTCTTCAGCATGATACTCATCCCCGGCACCGACGAGGGAGGCTCGACCCCCTCGGCCGGCAACCTGCGCCTGGGCATCGGTGTCATGGAGCACGAGGACGTGTTGGGCAATCCGCTGAACGATGACCTGATGATCTTCCTCCACCCGGGCAACGGCAGTATAAACCAGGCACCCTACTTCTTCCTGGACTATATCCCCATGCCCGTGCCGTCGCTGGACGGCTTGGACATCGAGTGGCAGCTAGACCAAGTCAACTTCGACCTGCTGCTGGACGGCACGTCGCTAATCGGTGGGCCGACGGCTCACGGGATACCTGCTGACGTGTTTTTTGATCCGAACCTCGCCAACGCCGGCCGCGCGTTCCGGCCCAAGCTTGAGCAGTGGAAGGATGCGGGGTTCGGTACCGACCCGGTCGTGACCGAGGTCGAGTACCTGGGGCTTGAGCTGATCCCGCCGACGACCGGCCTGACCGGCGACCTGGACGGCGACGGGTTCGTTGGCATCAACGACCTGAACATCGTCTTGGGCAACTGGAACCAGAACGTGCCCCCCGCCGACCCCGCAGCCGACCCTTCCGGTGACGGGTTCGTCGGCATCAATGACCTCAACGAGGTGCTGAGCAATTGGAACGCCGGCACCCCGCCAACTGCCGACGCCGCGGTCCCCGAGCCGGCCAGCCTCGCGCTGATCGGGCTGGGCGGCCTGGCCATGATGGCTCGTCGACGCAAGTAAGCTTCATGATATACATGGCGGTGTGCCACGAGGGTAACGGCTCGGACCACATACGCTAAAACCGTTTGATCGTTTCAAACACTGTTGCCGGGTGTTATTCCCACGACACCCGGCTATTTTTTTACACAGGTGGAATGCAAGCGGCGGGTGTGGTGGGCGGTGGTGTATCGTCGGGTTTTATTCCGTGAAGAGCGTGACGGAGTAGGGGATAAGCTCGATGGCGTCGTTGGCGGTGGCTCGGAAGGACTGGAATGATTCTTCGGAGACGCCGTAGGTGTCGGGGGGGGCGTGGAATTGTTGGTAGGTTTTGCCTTTTAGCTTCAGCGGTTCTGTGGGCAGCTGCGTGGTGTCGGCGGTGAGGTTGACGAGCAATGCCCTGCGGGTGTCGGGGTTGTTTGAACTTGTGAACAGCCAGCCGAAGGCGAGCGGTGCGGCGACGCCGTCGATGTCTATGGCGCATGATTTACCGAAGTCGATCGGTTGCGCGGTATCGCATCCTTGCATGGCCTGCCCGAAGACGGTGATGACCCAGCCGGTGGGGGTGACGGCCAAAGGCTTGGCTTGGGGCGTGTGCTCGTCGGTGGCCCCGTCGAAGGTGTCACCGGTGAGGCTGTGGATCGCGGGAAAGAGGTTCCCGCCGTAGAGGTTGTGCAGGCATAGCAGCTCGACCCGGTGATCTAGGAGGAACGCATGGATGAACGCGCTGAGCGAAAGCCCTTGGGCCCAGGTGTGTCGGACGCCGCCGTGCCAGTCGTTGACGTTGAACTCGGTGAGCCAAAGGCCCATGTCGTCGGGGATTTCGTTGAGTGCGTGTATAGACCCCCAGTACCTGGCGGGCTCGACCATGATGTGCTGGATAGCGGCGGGGTCGTTGAGCCAGGCACGTTGCCTGGCCTGGTCTTCAGGGGTGCCCCAGTGCCCCCCATGGGTGGGCCGGCCCTCGATCAGGCCGATGCCGGTGTAGGGGTGCAGGGTCACGGCGTCGATGTCGTCGGACAGGATCGGGAGGACGCGTTGGTTCCAGGTGCGTCGTCTTTCGCTGTGGTTGGGATTGTCGCTGTCAGCGCCGATCACGGCGATCTTGACGCCGGGGAACTCGGCCTTGATAGCGGCGGCCCATTTGTTGCAGGCCTCGGCGTAGCGCTCGGGGGTCGGGAACACGTCGTGCACCAGTGGTTCGGCACCGATCCCGAAGAAGTATTCATTGCCCAGCTCGACATACCTGACGGGCATGCCCAGACCGCGCGCCTTGCGTAGCTGTTTCATCTGGCCGTCAAGGTCGGAGGTGACCATGTTAAGCATGTAGACCGGCTCGAAGCCAATGGCCCGTTGCCCCTTGGCGAAGTTTTCCAGGGTGTAGCGGTTACCTTGGTCGATCATAGGTCGGACCCAGTGCATCATTTTTTCGCGGGGCAGATCTTGGTCAATCCAGCCCAAGTCCCAGTCCCAATAATTGCCGAGAGTGCCGCCTGGGTAGCGGACGTTGCCGGGGTGCAGCCTTTTGACGGCATCAACGAACTCGGCGTGGTTCCAAGGCTGGAAGAGGGCGGTGAGGTTGCCGTTGAAACCCATCATCTCCGGCGTGACGGGCCGGGCCTCGCCCAGTGTGGGTGAAAGTTTGGCGGGGAGCTTGAGGACATCGCGCTGGACGAATGCTTGGCCGGCGAGTTGGTCGACGAGGGTCTGTTCGCCGGTTTTTACTTCCGCTGATAGAAGCTGACAGGCGGCCAGGCAGAGCAGCGCGGCGATAGATTTAAGGGCTGGGGCGTGCACGGTGTTCATGGAAGATTTCCCGTATTCGAAATGTGGGTTGTTCGTTCTATAAATCAGGGTTGTGTGTGAAGCACGCCTGTGAGCCACTGTAGGCTCTCGGCATCGGCAAGATCTAGGCACATCGTGACGGCCTTGCCGGGCTTGGGGCGTTTGACGGCGACAAGCAGCTCGTGATCGCCGGCCCCCAGGTCGGTGTAGAGGTAGGTGTTGATCGGCGCAAGGTGTGGGGAGGGCATCATGCGTCCACCGGCGTCTCGGCCGAAGGCGTAGGCACCGTTCAGCCAGACCCGCGTCTCGGTTGTGGCGGAGAAGCACACTTTGAGCTTCTGGGCTTGCTTGAGTGTGAAGGGGATGCGCATCAGGAGGATCTCGTTGGCAAAATCCTCGTAGGTCAGTGTGCGGGACTGCGTCGGCCAGTAGACCTTTTTAGCATCCGCGGGCATGGCGGGCGGGGGTTCTTCGGCGAAGGGCATCCAGCCGGTCTCACAGAAGCGGTGCTCGCCGTTGAAGCTGATGAAACCGATCTCAACGAGGTACGCCAGGTAGGACGGGTCCTGCGGAAACGTTTGAGCGTCGGGGGCTCGGCCGGCGAGGCGGTCACGGAGGTCGATGATCAGGTCGGTGAACCCTTCGATGGTGGCGGGGGGGTGAATGTTTGTGATGCGGTGATCGACGACCAGCGACTGCCCGATCGGGTCGATCCATTTTTGGGGGATGCAGCCGGGGTCGAGGATGCCCAAAAGTGAGCCGACGGTGGCGGCGGTGCAGTCGGTGTCCTGCCCGCAGTTGGTGGCGATGCAGATGGACCTGCCGAAATCGCTTCCGCCCGCGAGCCAGCCGAGCACGGTGAAGGCCTGGTTCATGACGCAGTGGGTGAAGTTCGGGTCGTAGTAGTGGTCGAGGATCTTGGCGCGGACGCGTCGCCAGTCGGGATCCTGTGCCCACCACAGACGAGTGTCGTTGACGGCGCGGCGGACGGCGCTGTCGATCGGCAGGGTCATCAGCGCAGTATCCAGGAGCGTGTCACGGTCGGATTCGACGAACGCCAGCGCCTGCAGTCGGGCCAGCCAGACCTCGGCCCATATGCCGTCGCCGGCGTGGTCGACGCAGGCGTCTTCGTACGCATATTGGCCGGCGAGATCCGGGTCGCCCGCGGCGAGACAAGCCCAGATCTCGCTGCGGATGGCGGCACCCATCCCCTCGTGCCACCAGTTGTCAAACGCCCCGGAGAGTGGAGGCTTGAGACCTTGGACGAGGTTGCGTTTGCATACGCCGTATTCCCCCCAAGGGAAGTTGACGCGATTCTGCCAGGCTTCGGCCAATACATGCCGATCGACCCGGGGGGCGTCGCCCATCTCATCGAGGACGCAGGCCCAGAGTACCTGCAGGTCCAGATCGTCGTTAGCGACCATCTCGGTGGGAATCGGGTCATAGAAGGTGAGTTCATGGGGTCCGTCGTGGCCCTCGTAGGGCATGCCGAGGGTGCCCCCGATCGCCTTTCCCAGCCAGCAGGCGCGGACTTTGTCGCGGTAAGCCTCGATCGGACGGGGCTGACGATCTTTCCGATTCTCTGTACTATACATGAAATTAGCATAGCCCATCGGCGGGTAGAATCCAAGCTGGAAAGACAGACAATCCCATGCCAAGCCTGAAAAAGCCTAATATCATCCTGCTGTGCCCTGACGAGATGCGGGCGTCGGCCTTGGGGTGCATGGGCAACCCGGCGGGCGCGACCCCCTTCCTGGATGACTTGGCCCGGCGGTCCGCGAAGTTCGACCGCTGCTTCACAAACCATCCCAAGTGCACCCCGTCGCGCTGCTCATTGCTCACCGGACAGTACCCGCACGTCGGCGGGCACCGGACGCTGGAGATGCCGGTCCGGGCTCACGAGGTCAACTTGGTCCGCACGCTCAAAGACGCAGGGTACCGCACGGCGTTAGTCGGCAAGAACCACTGCGTCGACGAGCTGACAATGCCGCTGACGTTCGATATCTATCAGGGTAAGGCCCCCGGCGCAGACACCAACCTGGACCCCGCTGACCCACCGCCAATGCCGGTCGGGACGTACTACGTCGGCGAAGAGAACTGCACCGTTCAGGAGCACTCAGATTACTTGGCGACCACCGCGGCGATGAAATTGGTGGACAGATTTGCACAGGATGACGCGCCGTTTTTTCTCTGGCTGAACTGGGACCACCCGCACTGCCCGTACCGGGTGCCCAAGCCGTATTTCAAGTCGATCGACCGCGCGAAGGTCCCCGAGCCGCTGCCCCGGCCGAACGAGCCGAGGCACGCGATGCACGACCAGCTCCGAACGTCATACGGGCTCGATCACGTGACCGCGGACGACTGGCGCGAATTAGCGGGGACGTATCTGGACATGTGCCGGTTCATCGACGACCAGGTCAAACGTGTGATCAATCACTTAGAGGCATCGGGGCTGGCCGAGGACACGATCGTGGTCTTCTGGTCGGACCACGGCGACTTCGCGGGGGATTATGAGCTGCCTGAAAAGTGGGACACCTGCTTCACGGACAACCTGGTGCACGTCCCGCTGCTGATACACGCGCCGGGGCGTGTGACACCGCAGATGGTCGGGGGGATTATCGAGTCGATTGATATACTGCCCACGGTGTTGGCGTTGGCGGGTGTCGAGTTGCCCGGCGGTGTGCAGGGAAAGAGTTATGTGCCGGTGTTGGGCGGGAAGGTCGAAAAACTAAGGGAATTCGCGTTCTGCCAAGGTGGGCAGGAGCCGGAATTGCTCAAGCTGGCGACGCCGGTGGACGCGCATCCCAGGCCGTGCCGGGCGTACTACCTTAAGCAGTCGGCGCTGGTCGCCAATCCGCGGATCAACCTGCGTGCCAAGATGCTGCGCGGCGACAGATGGAAGTACATCTTCCGGGCCGACGGGGAGGAGGAGATATATGACTTGGACACCGATCCCGGTGAGCTGAACAACCTGATCGATCGGCCCGAAGCCGGGGAGGCTTTGAACACGATGCGCAAAGCAATGCTCTGCAAGCTTATCGAGGCAGAGTCGGTCGATCCGGCACAGGACTATCTGGACGCGTAACTGACTTGATAATCCAAGCCCAAGCATGCGTTCAAACCAAGCGGCGGACCCTGCGTCCGGGCTGATTTGCCAAACTTGTTCAGCGGTTTAGGAAGTCAACGGTCTGTTAAACTGCCGTTGGCCCTATGAATCCAAGTAGAA
>CAZJCN010000029.1:0-226 GCA_964544195.1 uncultured Phycisphaeraceae bacterium
GTATGGGTTATCCCTGTTGTATCGGCACTGCATTGCTGCCGATCTTGATGGCCATCACAGCCCGTCCTGATCCCATAAATGACAAGTGCTTTGTGGCTTTTACCATAGAACCGGATGGGCGGGTGGGGTAATATTAAGTCGTTATTGGGAAGATTGTTGACGGCTGTGTGCGGGTATCAACGCCCGACGAGAGGAGAACCAAGGCGGTGGAGGAAGCTCCTGATCA
>CAZJCN010000029.1:236-17863 GCA_964544195.1 uncultured Phycisphaeraceae bacterium
GTGTTTTGTATCAGAACTGATCACTTATCTTTTGGAGGGTTATCCATGCGATTGAGAAAGAAATTGTTTCCTGTACTGGGATTGTTGTTTGCGGTTTCCGTCACTCCCACGGCCAACGCTGACGTCATCGTCAGGTGGGACGGTACGACCAACGATGTGGCGAACGGCCATCAGAACATCACTCAAGTGACCACGTTCAGCACCACCTCCGGCTTCCAGAGCCCGGCCCAAGGAGCCAACTATTACCCCAACGCGGTACCCCCGGATGCCCCGGACTTCTATGCCGCCAAGGACAACACCCCTGTTGTCAGTTATGCCATTTGGGATGGGGGGAATAACGACCTGCTGGGTCGAACCCAGATTCACAGCTCCATCTCAGGGACGGGCATCAGCTCCATGTTCGCATGGGATTTCAATGCAGACTTGCAAAGGCTCAACTTGACAGGTTTCGGTCGATTCGGCGCTGGGGTGTCTAATAATGGCATGCGATGGCTGTTCCAGGACGCCAATGACAACTGGTACGCCAGTGATTTCACATTCACGGGCAACAACGTCAATTTCAGTTCGGACGTGGCTTCCATCCCTTGGGTGACGTTTACGCCGCACGTCGCGGGGGTCGCCTCGTTCGGCAATTCACCTGTGCTGGGAAGCTCGCTGAATCTCTCCGGCGTAAAGCGCGTCGGGTATTACCAGCAGTTTGATTCGACCGGCGGCGGCGGGATCTTCTCGACCGGATTCAGCGCAGAAGGCGTGCCCATTCCCGAGCCGGCGTCGTTTGCCCTGTTCGGTATCGGCATGCTTGCTGCAGCTCGCCGAAGGAAACGCTGAACAGATACGCAACGATTGACACTCCTCCTAAAGCAGTTCGGGCACACCCCGAACTGCTTTTTCATTGGGTGCGCGTACGATTGAAGTTATCTGATATATTCGCAAGCCTACGTGTCTTCAGCCTGATGCTGCCTGCGATAGTCGCGCGGGCTCATGCCGACGATACTCTTGAAACGCTTGCTGAAGTTGGAGTAGTCGTTGAAGCCGACCTGCTGGCTGACTTCCATGATGCTCATGGAGGTAGAACGCAACAACGAGCAGGCGTGGTCCATCCTCAAGCTCGTCAGGTAATGTATAAAAGACATGCCCGTATATTGTTTGATCAATACGCTGAAGTAGCTGACGGACATATGACTCATTGCCGCGGCTTCTTCAAGCGTGATCGTCTCCGAGATGTGACTATGGATGTAATCCAG
This sequence comes from uncultured Phycisphaeraceae bacterium, assembly GCA_964544195.1. Classification (GTDB taxonomy): domain Bacteria; phylum Planctomycetota; class Phycisphaerae; order Phycisphaerales; family Phycisphaeraceae; genus CAZJCN01. The sequence continues at coordinate 1,481 of CAZJCN010000029.1, forward strand.
TGTCTTGAGCAGATCTTTTCGGTGCCGGGATGCGGCGACGGCCATGGAGGTGGCTCCACCGTCGCCATACTCTTCATCCGGACGGGAGCAGTCTGAGATCTGCGCCAACAGTGAGAGGAAATAGCATCGGGTTCGTGCCGCGTTGGCTTCACTGCGGTGAGTGGAAGTCTCGATCAGGTCGATGAAGAGCTGTTCTATCTTGGGGATGGATTCCTTGGGGATCCGTAACAGCACCGCCGGGACATCCTCCCGGGCAAGCGGCAGAAACGGCCGGAAGAAATACTTGTCCGGCGAATCCGTCGTGGCCACATCTTCAATCCCAAGAATGCGCGAGTCAACAACCTGCGGCAGGAAACTGCAACAATAGGCCCGGACATCTGCTTTGGGTGTTTTTTTCTTCAGAACGTGCTGGACCAAAGGCTTCATAACCAGGAGATGCCCGGGTTTCATGGTGAGATCCTGGGCTTCGATCTGGTTCAGCAGCGTCCCATCCGCCACGAACAGGATCTCATAAAACTGGTGGCGATGGGGGCTTGACTGGATCAACGGACGGTTAGTGAAACTCGTTGCTGCGATGGGCAGCTTGGAGTCGCCGAATAGTTCCCGGCATGTCAGATAGAAGGGCATGTTGGGTACCCACTAACGCTGTCAGAAATCCATATTCATCTTATTCAACTGCGGAGCACAAGGCTATGAGTAATACCCGGACGACAGTATAGAGGAAGAAAACAAACAATTATACCATCTGGATCTTGCAGGACCTGGTGATGGACATCAGCCTGGAAACTCTCACAATAGTGCATTTTCATCATAACGGTACCCCTAAGGGAAGGCAATCGTTACGCTTCGGACTTCCGGTGTGGCCGACTTCGAGCCAGTGTCTTGTATGGCGGTGCAACATTTACAGCTCAGCACATACTTCATTCATCAGTTGGTCCGAGAGTGGTAGAGGGTAGGGTAGGGTAGGGGTTAGCAAATAAAACGGACATGCGCCACAGGCAATGGATTCGTGATGGGGCACATCTATCTGAAATTACATCGTATCTTTTTGCAGCAATGTCACTGTGATGTTGGTGCATTGATTGAGATCGAAAGTGTGACTGTTCTAAGGGGTGTCATCCATGCCGGTTAGCATGAACACCTGTACGGTTCACTTACGGATTTCAGAAGATATGCCATATGGTTTGCAATAAACGTCATTTCTTAAGCTGTAATTCGGCTTAGAATTGTAAAAAATGCAATGATTGCAGATGGTCCATGCTGGCGGGCCGATTGCATGCACACGTGTAATGTGTTTTCTGCCCATGACGCGATATGTTGAACACTGCACACCAGACACGAATTCAGAAGGTTGAGCGTCGAGCGCTGGACGTCCTTGCCCAACGACTATTCACTTCGAGTGGTATGAGCTCGATGAAAGCCGATTGGAAAAAGAGGGCTCGAGTACGATGGCTACTTCATAATCTGAATAATCTGAGTGTCTGACATGAAAGCAACACGCCAGCATCACGATAGGATAGTTACATCAAACAGGTCTCAGAGAGATTACACATGAGGATGCCACATCATTTCAATTTGTTGATCACTGTTTTATGTATGTTGTTGTGTCCGGCACTAGCCCATGCAGAAGTGTCTCGCCCCAACATTCTTCTTATCTTTGTAGATGATCTCGGTTACGCGGACGTTGGTTTCAATGGTTCTCCTGATATTGTTACCCCCGAGCTGGATCAATTGGCATCGGGCGGCGTGGTGTTTTCTTCGGCGTATGTAGTGCACCCATTCTGTGGTCCGAGTCGGATGGGCCTGTTTTCCGGTCGGTACCCTCATGAGTTCGGTGCACCATTCAACCTCCCTGAAACCAAGGATGGTCCATCTGAACTGGGGATCCCAGAGAGTGAGACACTGGTCAGTACCGTCCTGCAGCGTGCCGGCTACTTCACCGGTGCGATCGGGAAATGGCATATGGGAGTCAAGCCGCAGTATCACCCCAACAACCGAGGTTTTGAGGACTTCTATGGGTTCCTTGGGGGTGGTCACTGCTATTTCCCCTCGCAGTATCTGCCCAAGTACGAAGCACAGGTCAAAGCAGGAAACACAAGGATATGGGACTACCTCAAGCCTATGGAACACAACGGTCAGGAAATACGTGAAACCGAGTATCTGACCGATGCCTTTTCTCGCGAAGCCTGTCGGTTTATACGACAGGCTTCGGGCGACGATCGGCCGTTTTTCCTGTATCTCGCCTATAACGCGCCTCACACACCCCTTGAGGCGAAAGAAGAAGACATGGCCATGTTCCCCGATATCAAAGACGAAAAGCGTCGAACTTACGCTGGCATGGTCTATGCGATCGATCGAGGCGTGGGCCGCATCGTCGAGACGCTCAAAGAAACAAATCAGTATGACAACACCCTGATCATCTTTCTAAGCGATAACGGAGGGCGTCTGGACGAAGGGGCGAACAACACACCGCTTCGAGAAGGAAAGGGAAGCGTATATGAAGGTGGCTATCGGGTGCCCATGTTTTTCCATTGGAACGGGGTGATCCGGCCCGGCAGCCGATATGATTATCCGGTATCAGCGCTTGATTTCTATCCCACCTTCGCCCGTCTGGCCGGCGCTGAGATCCCGAGTGACAAAGATCTTGATGGCGTTGATATATGGGACCACGTCGTCGCGGGGACGGACCCGAGGCCCGGCGGTATCATATACGTGTTGACACATCGCGGCCCGGTCCACGAGGTCGGGGCACGGCAGGATCAATGGAAAGTCGTCCGTAAGGGGGGAAGGCCATGGCAGCTCTATGATGTGAAGAGCGATCCCGGCGAACAGCACAACCTTAGCCAACAGCATCCCGAGCTAGTACGGCAGATGGTTGCCGAAGTGGAGCAGCTGGCACGCCAACATATCAACCCACTATGGTTCCACGCGGAAGATGCCAGGAAAATGTGGATTAAACATAACATGCCTCAGTACGAAAAGACATTTTCTCTTCCGTAACCTTTCTGGGCAATGACTATGTTCGGCTGCTGATACGTAATGGAAAAGATCAGATGACAACCTAGTTGTATTAGTAACGGTCAGGCTATGCGTTACATGAGTATGGAAATGATCGGTTCTAAATAACATTCAGGCCGAATACCATGGCAACCACACAATCACAATCTCTGGTAGGTGAACAGACGACATCAAGCGGGACACATCCTGTTGTAATTGGTGGTAAAAAACTGACCACCAATAATGCGAGTCCGGTTTATAACCCGGCCACCGGGCAGGTCATCGGGCATGTTCCGGAGATCAACCAGGAGATGATTCAGGCAGCTCTCCAAGCCGCGGAGCAGGGGTATGACATATGGTCGCGTATGTCACACGAACAGCGCCGACCCATCATCCTGCGTTACGCCGACCTGCTCGAATCCCACCGCGACCGTCTGATCAGTCTCCTGATGAAAGAGACCGGCAAGCCTCGGGACAACGCCGAGTATGACTTCGGCATGCTGGTCACCTGCCTGCGCTATTTCGTCGAAGAAGCCGAACGCCTGGATCAGCCGGTCCTTCACGATCCGTCCGGCCGATTCCTGCATTACATGCTTCGTCAACCTTTGGGCGTGGTGGTGGGATTCCTGGCATGGAACTTCCCTCTGTTGAACATCGGGTACAAGCTTGGCCCGGTTCTCGCGTCCGGTTGTTCAGCAGTGATCAAACCCGCAATGGAAACCCCGTTAGCCTCACTCGAGGCCGTTTACCTGGCTAAGGAAGCCGGGATACCCGACGGTGTCATCAATGTCGTGACCTCTTCTGATCATCAGCTCCTTGCCGGGCTGGTCCAGAGTGATATCCCGAAACTAGTCACCATGATCGGGTCAACACGCGGTGGCCTGGAGGTTATGAACGCCTCGTTGTCGACGATCAAACGATTCTCTGTCGAGTTGGGGGGTAACGCCCCCGCAATCGTTTATGACGACGCCGACGTGGAGGACGCCGCTAACAAGATCGTTGATCTCAAATACACGAATACCGGCCAGGTCTGCGTCTCCATCAATCGGTGTTTTGTGCATGAAAAGATCCACAACAGATTTATCAAGCAGGCGATTGCCCGTGCCGCGACGGTTAAGATCGGTCCGTTGATCAATGATAAAGCACGGAAGCGAGTTCTATCGCTCGTGGATGATGCGTTGAAGGCCGGCGCCAAGCTCGAGCTGGGTGGGCATGCAGTGGATGGGCCGGGCTACTTCATGGAGCCGACCATTCTCAGCGAGGTCACTCCTGATATGCCTATTGCGCGAGAGGAGGTCTTCGGGCCGGTTCTGTCTGTCATTCGGTATACCGATAACGATGACGTGATTTCGCTGGCAAATGATACGGAATACGGCTTGGCCGCGTATGTATTTACGCAGAATCTATCGCGAGGATTGTCCGCTGCTCGCGATATTGAGGCCGGCAGCGTCTGTGTTAATGAGCCGCATTATTCCGTCCAACTACCTCACGGCGGGCTTAAGCAAAGCGGTATCGGCAAGGACTGTTCCCGTTACAGCCTTGAGGAATATCTCACCCTGAAACGGGTATCCGTATTGCTGGAAGAACCAAAGAGTCGCTAGCGTCAAGTTTAGTACATCGACCCACCCTTAGCTCTATGAGTCTGGTGATAGAGCCGGGATGGACGCGGTAGATCATCATGAGCGCACAGCCACAAAGGATATTTGAGCAACTGATGCGAAACCGAGTGATCGCCGGTTTTTCAGTAGAGCGTGCTGAGGACGCCGTGCCGATCGCCCGGGCTTTGCTGAGCGGTGGGATTGAGGCCATCGAACTGACGTTGCGCACTCCTGCTGCGATGGACGCCATCTATGCCGTGGCCAGAGAAGTCCCGGAGATTCTTTTGGGTGTCGGCACAATCCTGACGCCTGCCCAGTGCAGACAGGTGGTAGAAGCAGGGGCGAGTTTTGGGATGAGTCCCGGCCTGAATGCAGACGTCGTATGCACCGCTAAGGAACTGGGGTTTGCCTTCGCGCCCGGCATCGTGACCCCCTCCGAGCTTGAAGAAGCCATTGGTCTAGGCTGCCGAGATGTCAAGTTCTTCCCTGCTGAGCCTTCCGGGGGCGTTGCTTATCTCAAGAGCATGGCCACGCCCTACGCTCACCTGGGAATCCGGTACTACCCGCTGGGCGGGATCAACACTCGGAACATGATGGACTATTTGAACTGTCATCATGTTGCCGCGATAGGGGGGTCATGGATCGTTCGAAGTGACGCCGTCCAAAAGAAGGACTGGGGCGAGATTGAATCATCCGCGCGAGAGGTTCAAGCTCTGCTTCAGCAGAACGAGGCATCCATGGCATGACCATTGACTGCCTAACTCAGCGCACACCCTCAAGCCTGATGAGAATCGAGTATGAAATACGTCGTGTGTTTCGGTGAAATCATGGCCCGCTTGGCTTCGCCCGATCATCTTCGGCTGAGGCAGACGCGCACGCTCAACGTTACCTACGCAGGCGCAGAAGCCAGCGTGGCCGCTTCCATCTGCAACTTCGGCGGCCAAGCCCGTTACGTGACGGCGTTGCCCAAGCATGCACTTGCGGAAGCCACCATGGACACCCTTCGTTCGGTCGGTATTGACACCTCCTACGTGTTGCGGACCGACTACGGCCGATTGGGCTTGTATTTCCTTGAAACCGGTGCGAATCAGCGTCCCAGCCACGTCATCTACGATCGGGACTATTCCGCTGTATCCATGACGCCAGCCAATGACTACCCGTGGGACGAGATCTTCAGCGGGGCCAGTTGGCTTCACCTTAGCGGCATTACTCCCGCCCTGTCCCAGCATGCCGCCGAGGCCACCCTCCTTGCAGCACGTACAGCGCGCGAGCAAGGTCTGGCCGTGTCGATCGACCTGAACTTCCGCAAGAAACTGTGGCGGTGGTCCACCGAATGTACGGGACGGGAACTTGCTGAAAAAACCATGCGGGAAATTCTGCCTTACGTTGACATGGTGATCGCCAATGAAGAAGACTGTTCAGATGTGTTGGGTATCCGTGCCGGGGATACGGACGTGTATTCAGGCGAGCTGGACATCAAGCGATATCCGGATGTGGCACAGCAACTCACGAACATGTTCCCGAACGTGAAACGGGTTGCAATCACCCTGCGGGAAAGCCTTTCGGCGACCCACAATAACTGGGGAGCGATGCTCTATGACGCGGAAGCAGAACAGGCATTCTTCGCCCCGCTCAATGCCGAGGGTGAATACCAGCCCTATGAAATCCGAAACATCGTGGACCGTGTCGGCGGTGGTGACGCCTTTGCGGGTGGCCTGATATTTGCACTGATGACACCCGAATTGAGCGAGTCGCAGGTTGCGGTTGCGTACGCGGTAGCCGCGTCTTGTCTGAAGCACTCATTGGTGGGCGATTTCAACTACTCGACCCGTGCCGAGGTCGAGGCCCTGATGGGCGGGGCCGCCTCCGGAAGAGTTGTCCGATGATTTCGGCAATGCCCGTGGAAACGCATAGAGCTGTTCGTATCCCCGGTATCACGCACTATGATTGAATGTATCCGGACATACCGCTTGCACCACCAGCTTGAAGAACCCTTTGGGTTTTCACAGTGGTCTTACGACTCTCGCAAGGCGTTGATGATCGAAATCATCGATGATTCCGGTGCCGTTGGCTGGGGAGAGTGTTATGGCCCACCGGAGGTCACACAAACGGCGGTGGATTCCTTCTATGCCCCGCTGTTGATCGGATGGGATCCTCTACGTAACGAGGCGGCATGGCAACATTGCTGGCAGGCATCACTCGATTTCGCGCGCAAGGGTGTCATGATGGGGGCCATTTCCGGGCTGGATATGGCCCTGTTGGACCTTAAAGGGAAATTACTGGGGGTGTCCGTTTCGGAATTGATGGGCGGACGATTACGTGACCGCATCTCATGTTATGCAACGGGCATGTATTTCCGACAGAAGTCGGAGGCTGATCTGGTGAAACTCATCTGCGCTGAAGCCGGAGACTATATCAGTCAGGGATTCAAAGCGCTGAAGATCAAGATCGGGAAGAACATCCCGTTTGATAAGTTTCTGATCCGGGAGATGCGCCGGCTCTATCCCGGTACCCGGCTTATGGCCGATTCGAACCACGCGTATAACCTGGCTGAAGCAGTCGAAATCGGTCGGGTGCTGGAAGAATGCGAATACGCTTGGTTTGAAGAGCCATTGTCTCCCGAACACACAGGGATGTATCGCCAGCTCGCGGAGAAGATTGATGTACCCATTGCTACCGGAGAATCTGAGCAGACCCGATGGGGATTTCATCGACTGCTCATGCACGGGGGTGTTCACATTGCCCAGCCCGATCTCGCCTATTGCGGCGGCCCGACCGAAGCTCTGAAGATCAGAGCCATCGCATCATCACAAGGCATCCAGTCAATCCCGCATGTCTGGGGTACTATGCTCAATCTTTCCAGTGCGGTGCATTACCTGGCCTCGACCTATGTTGAACCGGGTCGGCTCGAGCCGGCCGACCTTCTTCTGGAGGTCGATCGAACACCTAACCCCTTTCGCGAAGAACTGTATGAGAACCCGCTGCAATTTGTTAACGGTACTGTAAAAGTTCCTACGGCTCCCGGTTTCGGTGTGAATCCCGACTCACAACAGATCGCCCGGTACTGTATCCATCAGACAGAATGTTCTCGCAGATCCGGGAGCCACCGAAGCAATTACCGACAGCTCGTGGCAAACATGTCGGTCGGGGCTACCTAATAATTCCGGCAGTATCCATTGAAAAACTCTGAGGAAAGACACATTGACTACGCAGTCCGCATCACGAGACGAGACCGACGCCCGGACCAATCCCCAGGCACGCGGGATCATTGATAATTCCAAAAGCCCCCATGTACGGCTTAGAACCATCGGTATCGGCGACTGCCGTTGGGAGGACGGCTTCTGGGCAGACAAGTTCAGACAATGCGAAGAGGTGATGGTTCCGCACATGGGCACCCTCCTGAAGGGTGACATCGGCCATGCCTACAACAACTTCAAGATCGCAGCCGGTCTCAAAAAGGGCGAGCACAAAGGCGAATGGTGGCACGATGGCGATTTCTACAAATGGATGGAGGCCGCGACTTACATCTACGGCCATAATCACGACCAACGGATCGTGAACGAGTTGGACGAAATCATCAGCGTGATCGCCAAAGCGCAGGAACCGGACGGCTATCTCTCCACGGGCGTGCAGATCCGTGGTGTGGAACGATTTTCCAACCGCCAGCACCATGAGCTCTATAACAGTGGACACCTGTTTACCAGCGCGTGTATCCACCACCGCTTGACCGGTAAGCGTAATTTTCTGGATGTGGCGATACGCAACGCGGACTATCTTTACAAGTTGTTCCAGCCACGTCCCCCGAGGCTCGCTCGGTTCGGTTTCAACCCGTCTCAGATCATGGGGCTCGTCGAGTTGTATCGAACCACCCGAGACATGCGCTATCTGGAGCTGGCACAGATATTTGTTGATATGCGCGGCACCAACGACCCGTTGAAACCGGACCCGGCAGTCAATCCGCAGTTTCAGGGTGATATGTGTCAGGATCGGGTGCCGATCCGAGAAGAAACCGAAGCGGTGGGACACGCCGTTCTGGCGATGTATCTCTACGCCGGCGTCGCCGATGTCTACGCAGAAACCGGAGAGAAGGCCCTGCTTGATGCGTTGGATCGTATATGGGCCGACGTCGTGAACAGGAAGATGTATCTCACCGGTGCCATCGGCCAGACCCACCATGGCTCATCACCACGGGTGGATTTTGTTCATGAGGCCTTCATCCTCGCCTACATGATGCCCAATACGACCGCCTACAACGAGACCTGTGCCAACATCGCACACGCCATGTTCAATTGGCGCATGCTGATGATCAAGGGTGAAGCTCGTTACGCGGACTTTATGGAACTGGTCCTTTTCAACAGCGCATTGTCCGGGATCAGCACCGATGGGAAGTCATACTTCTATGCCAATCCGTTGCGCATGATTAATCAAGGGCGCGATTATTCACACACGGTCACCGAGCATCCTGAACGCCAGCCTTATATCCATTGTTTCTGCTGCCCGCCGAACCTGGTCCGAACCATTGCCAAGCTGTCGGGATGGGCCTATAGCGTCGGGGATGATGCCTTGGCGGTGAATCTGTATGGCGGTAACCGTCTGGACACCCGCCTGCCGGACGGCTCTCCGATCCGGTTACGCCAGACAACCCGCTATCCGTGGGACGGGCTTGTCAAGTTCGAAATCGAAGAATGCCGGAGTGAACCATTCAAATTGATGTTGCGCATCCCCGCGTGGGCGGAAGGCACAGTCATCCGTGTCAACGATGAGCCGGTCGACACCACCATCACGCCCGGGGCTTACACCGTGATCGAACGATCATGGCGTGCAGGCGACATGATTGAGATGGACTTGCCGATGGAGCCGACGCTTGTGGAGGGGGACCCGCGCATCGAAGAGGTCAGGAACCAGGCGGCCATAGTTCGCGGTCCGATTGTTTACTGCATGGAAACCCCTGACCTGCCTCCGGGCACGTCGATCCTCGATGTCTACCTGCCGATCCCTAACACTCTTCGGGCCGAGTATCAGCCAGATTTCCTGGGTGGGCTGACCACGATCAAAGGAACATTTGCACTCAGGCAGGACAAGGCCGACGGGATGTATCGACCGATCCAGCACCCTCAATGGCAATACCTGGACACTCAACTGGTCCCATATTTTGCATGGTGCAATCGGGGTGCGAGTGAGATGACGGTGTTTATGCCGGTGATCTGGAAAGACTGAATATACACATATCAACCAAGGAAAGGGACGCTTAATGTCCGGCAGTTCAACAGTAAACATGGCTCTTATACTGGTACTGGGTTTGACAATCGGATTAGGTCAGGTGTGTTTGGCCGATAGTGCGTCTGATTGTCACGTCTATCCCGCATCTGACCCGGAGAACAGAGGCGGCTGGATACTCAATACTCAGATCAGTGACGAGTTTGAAGGAAACGAACTCGACCAAACGAAATGGCATATTCAGGGAACCAACGGCAGATATCAGTCGAATTTCATCGGGCGAGCGCCGTCTCAGTTCTCCACAGAGAACGTGCGTGTTGAGGACGGGAAGCTCAAGATCCAGATCCGATGGGAACCCGATTTCGATTTCTCCGAAACACCCGACCACAATGGAAGAAAATACGAGAACATCACAACCGCAGCCGTGATCAGCCAGAAGCAGTTTTTATACGGCTACATGGAGATCAAAGCCAAGGCTGCAGATGCCTCGGTTTCCAGCGCGTTCTGGATGACCGGTAACGCTTCTGAGCTCGATGTCTATGAACACTTTGGTCGACCGGCGCAGGCACACAAGATTCACCTCGAAACCGAAATCTGGTCGTCTATCCATGATTGGACCCGCCCACGAGGGGAAACCACCATCTGGACAGACCGGATGCAACTGCCGTTCCGCGTCGCGGATGACTTTCATGTATACGGCTGCGAGTGGAGCAAGGACGGCCTGAAGTTTTATGTGGACGGGAAGCAGATACGTGATGTTCGTGCGGAAGATATTGAGGGGTGGTGTTTGGACGGGCCGTTGTGGGTCTGGGTCGATTCCGAGACATTCCCATGGCACGGCCTCCCGTCCAAGGAGGATCTACCGGTTGATTACGAGATCGAGTATATCCGCATCTGGCAGAAACCAGGCCGGTAAAGACACATTGCTCTATATGATGACCCATGTTCCGGCACTCCCGGCGAAAAAGATATGCAGCGACCGAAGAACGTTCTGTTTTTACTGGTGGACCAATGGCCGGCCCATTCCTTCGGATTTATGGGCAGCTCCTGTAAGACTCCGAATCTGGACGATCTGGCAGCCAAAAGCACGGTCTTTACCAACGCCTTTACAACATGCCCGCTCTGCACACCCGCGCGCGGAGCGCTGCTGACCGGAAGATGGCCGCACGAAACCGGCGTGTATGATAACTGCGGGGTGGGATACTCCAATCAACCGGGGCTTTCCGATTCGGTGCCGACCTGGCTGGATCACGCCATCGTCAAAGGCTACCGCGTGGGCTACCACGGCAAATGGCACTTGGGAACCGACGGATTGAAGAATCGGGGGCTGCACAGTTACGACGATCCGGGAGAAGTATTACTGCCGTATTCACAAAGACCGGACTTCAGCTATGAAACCGCAAAGGCCCACGGGGAATCCACCGCCGACACCTTGGTTCGTGGCACCCCGATGTTTTGGGGCGAGATGCCGGTGGATGAAGCGGACACGCGGTGTGCCAGAACGGTCGACGCCGGGATTGCATTTCTCGAACGATATCAACGGGAACAACCTCCGCAACCGTTCTTTCTGACCATATCAATTTCGGACCCCCATTTCCCTCACTATCTACCCTCCAGCTTTGTCGCGGGCAGAGAGTCCCTCAACTTGGAATTCCCCAAGAACTTTTATGACAATTTTCGTCATAAGCCGGCCTTTCAGTCGCAGAACTGGTGGCCGTGCCACGATACCGCCCGGTTATCCGAGGAAGAATGGAAACACATTTTCGACTTCGCTCTGTGGCATCGTGAATTTGTGGATGCCCACTTGGGACGAGTGCTTCGTTATCTGGATGACACCGGTCTGGCCGCTGACACGATGGTGGTGTTCACATCCGATCACGGCGACATGTGCGGTGCGCACAATCGTTTCGACAAGGGACCGTATTTCTATGACGAAGTCTGGCGAATCCCACTGATGGTGTCGGTTCCCGGGGTTCAGGCCTGCCGGAATGCCGAGTTCGTATCACTGATCGAAGTGGGGCGCTTCTTCAATCGTTACTTCGGGGCATCCCATGAACCCAACGGCGATATTCAGATTGAGAACGAACTAGGTGTCGACAAAGTTCAGCCGCAGATGAACGATTCCGTGTTAGGTATTTATGACGCCTACAACGGCCATTGGTTCGGCATCCGTGCGATCAGGAATCCTCGCTACAAATATGTCAGAAATTACAACGACATGGACGAGTTTTATGACCTGGTTCAGGATCCTCATGAGCTGATAAACCTGATAGATAATCCGTCCTATCAGACGCAGATCCATGAGATGGCTGACCGGCTCGATTCATACCTTGCCAGGATCAACGACCCGATTGCCCGTGTGGACTCTCTGCCGAAACCGGGCGAGCTGATCTACACGGTTCAATACAAGACTGGTACCTGACGCCGTGCATAGCACGATGACAGGACCAGGTTCATCAGAATGAGTGACCTCGGATCGGTGCGTGCGGGGTACCACCGATCTTCTGGGGAACCCGTGTCCCCCCTAAAGGCTAGATGAGCAGACGATGCGATTCGGTGACAGATCATGAAATGGGTATTCCTTGTAGTCATGGTATTTCTTGTGGCGGCCAGCGCAGCCACCATTGTGACCGAGCCTGACCTGCGCAGTGAAGTACCAGTTATCTACTGGATGACGGACAGAAACCCTGACCGGGTCGAACAGGTGGACCGGTTCCATCAATGGCTTGTTCAGCAAGGCTACACCACAGAATCAGGTGATCCGGTGGTTGAGTTACGCTTGGATGTCGTGGCCCGTGATCCGACCAACTCGAAAAAGATCATCCAGAGTGTGGCCGGAGTGGCGGGGGACATCATGGATTGCGACATCGGTCAGATGCACGGATTGGGGGTGATTCTGGACGTGACTGATTATGCCCAACGCTTAGGCTTCGGACTCGACCGAACCTACCAGGCTCTGGAGCCGGTCTTGATGCGTGATGGCAGGCAGTATGGATTTCCCTGTAATGTCGGGACCAATTGCATGTGGGTGAACGTGGAGACGTTCAAGCGATACGGGCTGGATCTGCCACCACAGAACTGGACTATTGATCAGTTCGAGGCAATCGGCCGGGAGTTCATCACCAGGGCCAACAAGCCGGGCGAAAGGCAACGCGTGTTTTATTGCGCCAACCTCGGCGACTGGCAGGGGCGATGGATGTTGATCACGCTCATCCGCGGTTTTGGCCTGTCTGTATTTAATGAAACCATGACCGCTGCAGATGTGGATGACCCACGATTTGCCTTGGTGTTGAACAAGTTCCGTCAGTGGACCTACGAAGATCACTTCGCACCAACGGGGGCCGAGGTCTCGTCTTTTTCTTCTCAGGCCGGGTATGGCGGGATCGATTTATCTCTGTTCGAAACCGGACGGTGCGGCATCATTATCACCGGACGTTGGGCCCTGATCCGCATGCGTGAGTATCGTAATCCTCCCCAAGTTCAGGTCGTCAATTTCCCGATGCCTCGCGACGGATTCCCTAACGCCATCATCGGCGCGCGATCCGCAGCGATCTATAAAGGTTCTGACCATCCCGACCTGGCCGCATTATTCTTGGCTTTCCTGGCCAGCGATGAATACAACCAGCACATCGTAGCGGGTGCCGACGGCCTTCCCCCCAGCCCGCTTCACGCCCGTTCCGACGCCTATAACTACCCCCCCGAACACCCCAACGAGTGGGGCATTCATAAACCGATGTACGAGATCGTCAGGGATTATTCGATCGCCATGGCAGCCAGCCCGTTTGTATCGGACAGCATTGTTCAACGTCACATCACCCAAGCCATCGAAAAAGTACTCGCGGACCCGCCTTTGGCCTCAGCCGAAGAAGCGGCTCGTGTGCTGGCCGAGGAAATCAATGAGGAGATCATGTTGAACGTACGTGAGAGTTCCACCCTTTCTAATCTTTATCAGCAGCTGCACGACCGCCAGGCCCGGATCGACGCTTACCGTGCCGAAGGCAGACCGGTACCGTTGGATTGGATCACCAATCCTTTCTATCGCGAGTATTACCGATCGCAGGGCTGGCTGGACACGGGCGATAGCGATAAACATGAGGTGATGCGATGACCACGATCAGCCTGCGATCCAGAAAAAAACTTGCCGTCGGGCTTGCTTTTCTGGCCCCGAATATTCTTGGATTCCTGGCTTTTACGTTGCTCCCTCTGGTGTTCGCGCTCGTTCTCGCTTTCACTAATTGGGATTTACGCCTGCATAACCAGTTCAAGAATGAGCCGCTCCGCTTTGTGGGCATCGACAACTTTCTCCACCTGCTTTTCGAACCGAATTTCTGGCGGTACTTGGGCAATACGTTGTTCCTGATGCTTGGGATTCCATTTGGTATCGCTGGCTCTTTAATCGCCGCCATCCTGCTGAGTCGTGACTTGCGCGGCGGCCGACGCGCCTGGCTGATGATCATCATCGCGTCGGGATTACTCAGCGGGATCGGGGTCATGGTCATGATGGGCATGAGTGCAACGGCAATGGTCATGCTGATCGGCGGGTTGGCCGGGATGATCCTGTTCGGGGGGGCGATCGGCGGAACAACCGTGTATCGCACGCTGTTTTATCTGCCTCACTTCACCGCCGGCGTAGCCACATTCATCTTGTGGAAAAAGCTCTACAGCCCCTACACCGGCCCGATCAATCTCGCGTTGACACCCGTACTGGATACGTTGACGCACATGGTCAACAGTGTGCCGGCACCTGCCATTCAAGCCTTGGCGTGGCTGTTGGCGATGGGGATGATCGGGACGTACATCTTTGGCCTGTCCAGAATCTGGGTGTGGTGGAGCGGGTGTGACCTGGCCCTGCCCGGTTCATTCATGTCTGCGCTGTTTCTCATTCTGCCGGCTACGTTTTCGCTTGATTGGTCACCCACACACCGCATGGGGTTGTTCATCTGCGGCGTAGCTATCGCCGGCCTGAGTGTTCTGTTATTCATGATGTCGTTCACCAGACGTGTACTACGTCCCGCCGGACCCGGAGAAGGATTCGGCAGCGCGCTTATGTTTAGCGTGGTTATTATGGTCATCCAATTCGTTCTGATGGGCCTGGCCATTGTGGTTTATCGTTTGCCGATGATGGCTGACGGCCCACAGGGCCTCGAACCGCCGAGCTGGTTGAGCAACGTCTATTGGGCCAAGCCTTCATTGATGATCATGGGTTTCTGGGCATCGATCGGTAGCAATAACATGCTGCTTTATCTGGCGGGGCTGGCTGGCGTCCCCCCGGAGCTGTATGAGGCGGCCGATATTGACGGAGCGGGTCGGTTCGCGAAGTTCTGGCACGTTACCTGGCCTCAGCTTGCTCCCGTGACCTTCTTCATCGTCGTGATGAGTGTGATTCATGGTTTGCAGGGTGGATTCGAAATGGCCCGCGCCATGACCAACGGCGGACCCGCCGGCGCCACCACCACGCTCAGCTACTACGTCTACATGGAAGGATTTGAAACCGGTCGATTGGGCTACGCATCCGCGATCACCTGGACGCTCTTTGGCCTGGTCTTCATGGTGACCCTTTTCAATTGGAAGTTTGGCAACCGCTATGTCAACAACTGATCCCGATTCCCGGATACTTTTACGTGACACACCGCCGGCGACCTCACGCGGTGGCCGATACCGGTCGCCTCATGAAATGAGTCGGATAACCGGCACATTTGCTCTGCACTTGTTGTTGACCGGCCTGGCTTTGACCATGGTCCTGCCGTTCCTCTGGATGGTTTTGACCAGCCTGAAGCCGCTTGAAGAGGTGGGGCTGGAATCGTGGATCCCCTCAGCCTTTCAATGGCATAACTATGGCATCCTGTTCGGGATCGGTGCGGATGACAACTTCCAGTTTCATGGGATTGAATACGGTCGATGGTATTGGAACAGTTTTTACATCGCCTCGATGGTGACCTTTCTGCAAGTATCCACCAGCTCATTAGCGGCGTTCAGTTTTGCTCGTCTCGACTGGCCGGGCCGTGACAAGGTCTTTCTGCTGTACCTCAGCACCATGATGTTGCCCGGCCTGGTGATGATGATCCCCAATTACCAGATCATGATTTCGCTGGGTCTGGTCGATACTTACGCGGGCCTGATCATTCCAGCCGCCTTCAGCGCGTTCGGCACATTCCTGCTCAGGCAATTCATGCTGACCATCCCGGGGTCGCTTGATGAAGCGGCAGAGATTGATGGTGCCAGCAAATGGCGTCTGTTCCTGGATGTCATCCTCCCCTTAAGTCGGCCCGGCCTGATCACCCTGACCATCTTTACCTTCATCGGTAACTACCAGTCGTTCTTCTGGCCCCTCGTGATGCTGCGCAGCACACACCGATACACCTTGCCAGTCGGCCTGCTGGTCTTTGATTCATCTCAAGGCCAGCAGACCAACCTGCTGATGGCTGCCATTACTCTCTCTGTTCTTCCTATGATCGTGTTGTTCGTTATCCTGCAAAAATACCTGGTGAAGGGCATCCAGCTCGGCGCTGTGAAAGGCTAGGTCCGATGCATCGCGTCTGGATGTCAGGGGCGTTGGCAAACGGATCCAATA
>CAZJCN010000030.1:0-17820 GCA_964544195.1 uncultured Phycisphaeraceae bacterium
TACCTCAGATACCGCCTCTTCTTCGGATAAGACGGATACAACGCCTCGCTCAACCTCCGAAGACTCCTCAGCCTCCCCACCGGATAACCAGCCCGCGGCGCGCGGTCCCGCCGGCGGCCAGCCCGGCATGGGGATGCCCGGATTGGGGCAGATGACCCCCGAACAGATGAAGCAGATGAGAGAACGATTCGAAAAAATGACGCCGGAAGAGCGTGAAGCCCTGCGAAAGCGCATTCAGGAATATGCCGGCCAACACGGCGGGCAAGGCCGTCCGGGTGGTCGTCGAAACCAGCCGAAAAACCCGTAAGCTTTACACCAGCCCGAGCCGTACATGACATGGCCCAGACCGTGACCGACCCGACAACCGAAAACCCCACCACCGCGATCCCGCTGATAGAGCTGCGAGATTTACGAAAAATCTACCAGATGGGGACGCAGCAGGTGCATGCCCTAGCCGGCGTGGATCTGGAAATCCATCGCGGAGAGTTCTGGGCGATCCTCGGGGCGTCAGGGTCGGGCAAGAGCACCATGCTGAACGTGCTGGGTTGTCTCGATCGCCCGACCAGCGGAACCTACATCCTGGAGGGTCAGGATGTCTCCGAGCTGGACGACGATGCGCTTAGCGAGTTCCGACTTCGCCACCTCGGCTTCATATTCCAGAGCTTTAACCTGATCCCGCAACTGACCGTTCGTGAGAATATAGAGCTTCCGCTGTATTACTTGGGCTGGGAGGCAGAACGCAGCGCGGAACGGGCCGCGATGCTGGCAGAACAGGTCGGTTTGGGCGATCGGTTGGATCATCGCCCGAGTGAACTGTCCGGCGGGCAACAGCAGCGTGTCGCGGTGGCACGGGCACTGGCAAACGATCCCCCCGTCCTTCTCGCGGACGAACCGACAGGGAACCTCGACTCGGCGACCAGCTCGCAGATCATGTCGCTTCTGGACGACCTGAACCGGCAAGGCAAGACCATCATCATGGTCACGCACGAACCCGACATCGCGGCACATGCTCAGCACCGACTGCATATGAAAGACGGCCTGATCGACCGCATCGAGAGGGGGACGTAATGCAGCCGAACAAGCTCTGGCGTATGTTGCGACTCGGGATCAAGAGCTTGTTGCTGCACAAGCTGCGTTCGGCCCTGACGATGCTTGGCGTGGTATTCGGCGTGGGAGCGGTGGTGGCGATGCTCGCGGTCGGCGAGGGGGCGAGCCGTAAAGCCTTGGAAGAGATCAAGGCGCTGGGCTCGAACAACATCATGCTGACCAGTAAGCAGAATGCGGACGATGTCAGCACAACTCGATCCATGATTAAAACGTACGGGTTGTTCTACGAGGATGTCGATCGCATCCGTGAAACGTTCAATGCGGTGGAACGGATCGTCCCGACCAAGGACATCCGAAAGATGACCTATTACGGCGAGCGGTCGGTGGAACTGCGTATTGTCGGGACCACACCGGACTGGTTCCGTCTGGTCCCCCGCCCTATCGTGGCGGGACGAGTATTACGCGACACGGACATGCTGACCAGTGCCAATGTCTGTGTTTTGACCGAGTCGGGCGCTCGCAAGCTGTTGGCCGCCAGCAGCGTGGTGAATGAACACATCCGTGTCGGCTCGGACCTGTACGAGGTGATCGGTATCGTGCGCAATGAGCAGGCCTCAGGCGGAGGACGCACGCCGGACTCGGAGATCGACGCATACATCCCGATCAATGTGGCCCGCGAACGGTACTCGGATCTGATGATCCGGCGAACGTCCGGCAGCTTTCAGGCTGAGCAGGTGGAACTGCACCGAATCCTGGTCGCGGTCCGTGACATCGAACAGGTCGAGCCGGTCGCTGCGGGAATCGACCGCATGATGAAAATCTTTCATCCGGATGGTGACTATGAGCTGTTCGTCCCTCTGGCTGTGTTACGAGCCGCTCGGGCACAGGCGAACATCTGGAAATGGACCTTGTTTTCCATCGCTGCAATCAGCCTGCTCGTCGGGGGGATCGGGATCATGAATATCATGCTGGCATCGGTGACCGAACGAACCCGTGAAATCGGTATCCGGCGGGCAATCGGTGCCAAGAAAAAACAGATCATCACCCAATTCCTCGTTGAAACAGTCGTACTCTCAGCGGCGGGCGGCCTGATCGGCACGATCGTCGGCCCAGCGATCGCGACTGGGATCACCGTCATGTCCGGGATTGATACGATCGTCCCGCTATACAGCATCCTGCTGGCGGTCGGGATCTCAATGGGTATCGGGATCGTC
Source organism: uncultured Phycisphaeraceae bacterium (assembly GCA_964544195.1). GTDB lineage: Bacteria > Planctomycetota > Phycisphaerae > Phycisphaerales > Phycisphaeraceae > CAZJCN01. The sequence goes on from CAZJCN010000030.1 coordinate 2,262, forward strand.
TTCGGCCTGTACCCCGCCGTGCGCGCCGCCAATCTTGACCCTATCGTGGCCCTTCGACACGACTGATGGACAGATCGTGAACTGAGGACCTCAGCTAGAGGCGACATGGCAGGGGTACGCTAACATGTACCTGATGCTTCAACCCAAGGTCATTACCAGCGCCGCGAATCCCAGGATCAAATCGGCGGTCAAACTCCGTCGGTCTCGTGATCGACGCAAGAGCGGGCTGTTTCTGGCCGAGGGGCCGAGGGAGGTTGGTCGGGCGATCCGGGCCGGATTAAGCGTTGAAGAGGTGTATTGGTGCCCGGAACTGATGCCGACCGACCAGGCGGAACGCACTCTGGAAGGCTTGAGCCCCGAGGCTAAGGTGTTCTCCGTGACGGAGACGCTGTTAAAAATATTGGCCTACCGGGATGAACCGGAAGGGATCATCGCGGTCGTCGAGCAACCGACCTGCTCACTGGACGGATTACCCAAACCCACCGAACAGACGCTTTATCTTGTCGCGGTAGGTACCGCCAAACCGGGAAACCTCGGCGCGATGGCGCGCACGGCCGAGGCGGCGGGATGTGAGGCGATCCTAAGCTGTGATCCTGAAGTCGATACGTTCAACCCTAATGCCATCCGGGCCTCCACCGGGGCGGTCTTCACGTTACCAATCATTCAGGTCAATCAGGAACAGGCGATATCACATCTCCGGTCTCATGGTATACGAATCATCGCCTCAACCCCGGCCGAGGATCGTTCTGTGTGCTACACACGGGCCGACTTGACCGGGCCGATTGCCATCGTGATCGGACCCGAGGATACAGGGCTGTCCGAACAATGGCTGGTCAATGCGGATCAGTGTGTATCGATCCCGATGCTGGGCCACACGGTGGACTCGCTCAACGCCGCAAACGCAGCAGCCATCCTATTGTTTGAAGCGGTACGCCAGCGTCACCAAACGACTTAAGCTGACATTCTCATGGTTATAGACCATCACATCTCTGCGTCAGCGGTCGCAGCATGAGGATGTACGGCTCGGATTATTTTGGCCCAAGGTTGTCTATTATGAACATGGGATATACATTGAATATCAACCCGGCACGTGGGTAAGATGGGTGCCGTGGTTTCCCGGCCAAGGCCCACTGGGTCGTGTCCGGGCTTTAGATAATCCATTCAGTTCGATCGTCCTTTTAACATTGAGGTACGGATGGGCGTGGAAAGCAGTCAGACTCTGATCGAAGCGGTAGCCGAACGAGTCAAACGTGCCGAGGTTTTCGAAGATGTGCGGTGTGAATCGGGTGCTCTGCGCTGCCAGGCCCGAGACGTCGAAAGCGAGGCCAACTATCAGCTGCTGGTTGAGCCGGATGGATCGGTCTGGGTTGGGCTGTACACCCCGGATCGTTGGCTGAGCGAATCGATCGAGGCCGACCTTCTCCATCAGGGCGACAACATGGAAGACCTGCTGGACGAGGAGCTGGTCGAGCTGGGGTATGAAGGAGAGCGTCCGGTGATCGAGCACTTTCGCGACGACGCCAAGCAGTACGTTTTCCGATCGCCGTTGCCGATTTCCGGGTCCCCCACCGACCCGGCGACCATCGACCGGGCAGCCAAGCTGCTGCTGGGGTATGAAGCGTGTTTCCGTCAGCTGGGCGACATGAGCCCGTCTGACGAGCCGGTGTAATTGTTTCTTCTGCATGAAGTTGAACTGCTGCTGGTCACCTGATGTGGCGGCAGCCCTGCCGTTCCGGGGGACATCATGACAGAACCGATCCCCATTGGATTGCAAAATTCACACCGCGCGGTATCTTCATCCGAGCCCCTCCCCCTGTTTTCGTTCATGATGTTCACTCGATCAGGGGAGCCGGGCAGTAGGTATGCCGACGACGGTGGTAAGTCGACCGTTTCGGCTCGACCGGTGTGCCGTGATAGGGCTTCGGTCAGGCTTGGGCGGCAACGGAGTGCAACGATGCGAGTCCTTATGCTTGGCTGGGAATTCCCACCGTTCATCACGGGCGGCCTTGGCACCGCGTGTTACGGCCTCACCAAAGCGCTGAGCCGACAGGGCACAGAGATTCTTTTTGTCTTGCCCAAAGCGGTCGGAGGGGAACTACCCCACGATACGCCCGTCCGCCTGCTTTCCCAACAATCCCCTTCCGCTGCATCGGGCGACCGGGCTCCCCAAGCGGTGGCCAGCACGTATGACTATCGCCCACAGATCCCGCAGCGAGACTCCCGGGCGTTCGAGCACGTGACCTTCAAAGCCGTGCCTGCACGGTTCAGCAACCCTTATACGGCCCCGGGTGTCGAGATCCAAAAACACGTCACACAAACATCCGCAGACGTTGGGCCGGATGGATCAGACAGACGGCCCTTCAATGGTGGAAACGAACCGATCAGTGTGTTGGGCCATAGCCCGGCCCCGGTCTCGATGCCCGGTGATTACAGCGGCGATCTGATCGCGGAATCACGCCGATATGCCGCGTTGTGCGTGGACCTGGCATGCGGGCATCAGTTCGACGTCATCCACGCCCATGACTGGTTGACGTTCCCGGCCGGTATGGCCGTCGCTGCGGCCCACGGCAAGCCGCTGATCGTACATGTCCATTCCACGGAGATTGATCGGTGCGGCGACCACGTGCATCAGGCCATCTATGACGTGGAACGTCGAGGCATGCATGCCGCCATGCGGGTGATTGCCGTCAGTCACCTGACAAAGTCCATTATCGTTAATCGGTATGGCGTTGACCCGGACATGGTGGAGGTGATCTACAACGGTATCGACCATGATCACGCGCAGGTACCCGGCGCCCCGGCCACAATCACAATCAATCCCGGCGACAAGGTGGTTCTCTTCCTCGGCCGAATCACCATGCAGAAAGGCCCCGAGTTTTTTATCGCCGCCGCGAAGAAGGTGCTCCAGAAGATGGACAACGTCAAGTTCATCATGGCCGGGTCGGGCGACAAAGTCCGGGATGTGATCGAGATGGCGGCTCGTGAAGGCATCGGACACAAAGTCACCTTCACGGGTTTCGTGCGCGGCGACGATCTGGACAAAGTCTTTCGAATGGCCGACGTGTTTGTCATGCCCAGTGTCTCCGAGCCGTTCGGTCTCGCTGCTCTGGAAGCGGTCAGCCACGACGTCCCGGTCATCATGTCTCGGACTTCAGGCGCCGCCGAGGTGCTGCATCACACTCTGAAGGTGGATTTCTGGGACGTCAACGAGATCGCCAACAAAATCATCGCGGTACTTCGGCACCCATCACTCGGTGAAACACTGCGTCACAACGCGGAGTTGGAGCTGAGGAACCTGACGTGGGACGGCGCGGCGGAAAAATGCCTTGACGTCTACCGCAAAGCCATCGCTTCCATGCCGACCTGAACCGGAAAATCCGAGACTGGGAAAGGACGCCCGATGCGGATCACTCGACGACAATTCAATCAAGTGGTGGGCACATCGATCGCGTTGACAGTACTTGGCTGTTCTGACAGCACGAAAGACGGGTCCGGCCGGGTGAGACGCGGCAAGCTGGTATTGCCGGACCATCCGTTTACGATCGGTAGCCCTGAAAAGTACCGAAAGCCCGGCGTATACCAGGACTACCGCCAATCACACGGCGTCTGGATTGTGTCCGACGGCAAGCAACTGGTCGTGTTGTCGGCTGTCTGCACTCATAACCGCTGTGGTACGCGATATGACTCGATGAGTCGGCTATTCAAGTGCCCCTGCCACGAGTCCATGTTCACGACCGACGGGTTGAACATGTCGGGTGGTAAAGCCAAACGGCCGTTGGAAAGGCTGGGCATCTCGCTCGTGTCACCGGATGACGATCAGTCCCGTGTGCTCCAAGTGGACCCCACCAAGCGATATCGACAGGACGACGATAATCCCCTCTCGGGGCGGAATTGGTCCAGTCCCAACTGTGTTTACATCTTCGGTTAGCTGAGTATGTCAAGCAGATAACGCGGCGTAAGATCCTTCACGTTACACACCGAGCTTAACGGACAAATTCGTAGATCCACAGCAGGATCTCAAACACGATCAGGATCACGATATACCATTCGACTCTCAATGAGCGAGTGCTTTGGATGAGTCCCGCGACAGTTTCCGCGGTATATGACACCAGATTCAGCTTACGTTCCAATGCCCGTTGCCGATCACGGATCTCGAACTCCTCGTGGAGAAGCGTATAGAGTCGTTCCAGGTCCGGACGCTCCCATAGTACTTCCGGCTTGTCGGCAACCTCGACCCGTCCGATCATGTGGTGTTTCATCAACAGGACTTCGCCGAGGTGACGCTGAAGCTGACGCAGCCGACGCCCGCCGCCGCCGGTACGGGCCAACTCTCTGGCGAAGGGTTCTATCCGGTCAAACACACTCGAAACCTGCGATTCGTAAGCAGCAAGGACAACGCTTTTGGCAAGCACATCACCGATGATTTGAAGCCTTTCCACCGACGCATCCGACAGCGTTAATTCATCACCTTCGATTCCCTCTCGTGCATGCGGATCGATACGGATATGAAGTGATTCGGTCTCGTCATCTTTCATTGGTCGGCGGATGTATGGCCGAATGCGATCAAGAAAATCGGCAATCATCTCTGCGGGGGTATCGAAGAATACGATGACCCCGTAACGCAACAGGACAGCCACACCACGATGATTGACCCGCATCACCAAAGGCCCGAATGCGATACGATCCCGCGTGGGCATGTTTCGCAGGTCGATGTGTTCTCCCACCCGGATAGCCTGCGCGGTGAACGCCAAACCATCGATTGGAGAGGCATCTGTTGTCTTACCGCTCATGTAGCCATTGTACTCACGTGAAGTGCGCAAGAAAAAAGCCCACGCGTGGCGCGTCGTGGGCTTTATGAAATCGGTCCGCCTTAGGCGCCGATCGTTAAGACTCAAGGTCTAGCGAGCGCCCCGTCAGTTTGCTGTAAGCCTGAAGATACTTTGCCAGTGTGTTTTTGACAACCTCTTCCGGCAGTTCAGGACCGGGTGGCATTTTATCCCATCGGCCGTTGTCCACCAACTCTTGAAGATAATTACGCACATACTGTTTGTCATAGCTGACCTGATCACGGCCCGGCTCGTACTCATCCGCAGGCCAGAATCGCGAGCTGTCCGGTGTCAATGCTTCGTCTATCAGAATGGGTTCCGTGCCGCCCTCAAGTGGAACACCGAATTCGAATTTAGTATCGGCAAGGATAATGCCGCGGCTTCGGGCGTAATCGTGCGCCAAGTTGTAGATGTCGATGGACAGCGACCTTAGCTTCGACATCAAGGATTCGCCGACCAACTCACATGCCCGTTCATAGCTGATATTCTCATCGTGGCCTTCGTCTTCTTTGGTCGCGGGCGTAAAGATCGGTTCGGGCAGTTTGTCGCACTGTTTCAAGCCCTCAGGCAGTTTGATCCCGCACACGGAACGCCATTGCTGATATTCCTTCCAGCCCGACCCGGCGAGATACCCGCGTACCACACACTCGATCGGGACCACCTTGCAGCGCCGACCAACCATAACCCGCCCTTTCAGGGACGTGACCTGATCATCGGACAACCCGGCGACATCTGCCGGGTCTGTCGAGATCAGGTGATGTTGAAGCCGGTCCCCGAAATGTTCAGCGATCATATCGAACCAGAACGTGCTGATCTGCGTCAGGACCACGCCCTTACCGGGGATGCCGTTGGCCATCACGACGTCAAACGCCGAGACGCGGTCTGTCGCCACGATCATCAAAGCGTCTTCACCCTTGGTGGTCTGACACTGATAGATATCCCGGACTTTGCCCTGTCGACGCCCTTCCAACGGAAGGTCCGTCTGTAGTAAAGCGTTTCGGATTGAGTTCATAAGCCCTTCCTTGTGTGACCGAGTTAGCAATGAAAGTGTTAAGTGACGGCAGAATGACAGAACCGAACGAAGGAATCAACCATGTGGATAACCTGTCGTCAACTGAGGGTCGGAGGGCAGAGCCTTCGCCCATCCTTACCACAGATTGTTAACATACCCTAAGGCCGAATAAGGACGCAAGGAGAGGATACCCCCATGCAGATAAGTCCGGTTTATTCCGCTGTGCGGTCGTATTTTCTTCCTCATGTCATATTGTGTTTTACTTTTTTCGTCTCGGGATGGGTCGGCTTGGGCGCCCGGGCATCGGATAGCGCCACGAAAGTAGAGAAGCACTTCAGTTTCAACGACCAACCGAACGGCCACTGGATTGGGCCGGACTTCTGGGCAAACCGTCTGCAGGACTGGCAGGTTTCCAACGGACGCATCGTGGTCAGTCAAAACGCCCTGCCTCGCCCGTTACGAACCGTTCACCTGTTGACCTATCGGCTCGGACGGGACCCGCAAGCTTTCGAGATCAAGATTGACTTAGGACAACTCAAACAAACCAAAGAGGATGGTTCAGGCAACGTGTCGGGGTACGCCGGGGTATTAGTGGGCGTCGGTAAAGGTGAAATGAACGCCGATGCTGCCTCGATCGTGCAGTGGGCGGGGAATGGTGCGGGTATCTTTGTCGGGCTGAATCCACATGGACAGGTCCTCATCCATGATTTTGAACAACCCCTGCCCTCTGCCGAGCAGGGTAAAGGTATGCCAATACACCATGTCAGGCTGCACCTGCAAGGTATACCGACATCCGAAGGAACGCGCCTGGTCCTGAGCGCTCATGATGTTGAAAGTGGCACACTGATCGGCCGAACCGAGGCGACATATCCCAACTACCGATTGATCGGCAACATCGCCCTGGCGGCGAGCGGGGGACATTCCACGGCTCAATACTGGTTTGATGATCTCGTTCTTGCGGGACCACGCATCAGTCACCTCCCGGAAGCGAAGTTCGGCCCCATCGCCTGTATTCAGTACACACAAAGCCGAGGCATCCTCAAGCTGACCGCTCAGATGCTCCCGATCAGTGACGCTCATGCGGAGCCGGTACAACTGCAGGTCACAGCCCCCTCCCCCACCGACGGCGCGACCTGGCGAACGATTGCCGAAGCCCACATCGTCCGCCCGGGATACACGGCTACATTCCGCGTCGAGCCTTGGGACGGAAAGGCCGGTCGGGATATCCGCCTCGTCTATCAAGGCCACCATTATGAAGGCTATATCCAACCCGAACCCAATGAAAAGGATACGGTTTCGCTGGCAGTCGTGAACTGCCTGCATCAGAACTCACACCGGGTGTCGGGTAATAACTGGGGTGGCGGCCAATCACCGCCCAACGACTGGGTTCAGGGCATGTGGTTCCCGCATGTAGACCTGGTCAGCAAGCTGAAAGCCCATCAGCCCGATGTGCTGTTTTTCGCGGGTGACCAGATCTACGAAAGCAACAGCCCTACTCCCGTCGATCAGGAAAACCTGGAACTGGATTACTTATATAAGTGGTACCTGTTCTGCCGTACGTTTGGTGACCTGACACGAAAAATCCCTGCGGTCACGATTCCCGACGATCATGACGTGTATCAAGGCAATCTCTGGGGCCACGGAGGGCGTGCGACCACCAAAGACCATTTCGGCGGTTACGTGCGTCCCGCGTGGTTCGTCAAGATGGTGGAACGGACACAGACGTCACACCTGCCTGATCCATATGATCCCACACCCATCGAGCAGGGAATCGGGGTGTATTACACCGCCATGACGTATGGTGGGGTGGGTTTTGCCATTATCGAAGACCGAAAGTTCAAGAGCGGGTCCCACGACCCCGCCACGGGCAAGCCCGTAGACGTGGAGAGTGACGAGCTGCAACTGCTTGGCAAGCGTCAACTGGCCTTCCTGAACGATTGGGCGGGAGACTGGACGGGCCAGCAGATCAAGGCGGTGTTGAGCCAGACTGTTTTTGCCATGCCCCATACGCATACCGGCGCAAACCTGCGTTACATCACCCGAGATGATGACGCGAACGGTTACCCTTCCGGGGGACGTGACCGGGCGGTGGACGCGATCCGTAAAGCGTTCGCGGTGCATATCTGCGGTGATCAGCACTTGGCGACACTACTCAAGCATGGGATCGACGAGTACGGGGATGCGTTCTGGTCCTTCTGCGGACCGTCGGCTGCGAACTTCTGGCCACGTGCCTGGGCCCCCAAACACCACGGCCCCTTCGAGCCACCTCAATCACCAGAAGATTACCTGGGGGATTTTCTGGATGGATGGGGCAACAAGGTGACCATGGTTGCCGTGGCAAATCCGGGCGGCGAACCTTCCGGCCATGAGCCCAGCGATCTATATGATAAAGCAACCGGTTACGGGATCGTCCGTTTTCACAAGCCGCGCCTGCAGGTCACTTTCGAGTGCTGGCCGCGATACGCAGACCCGACGGATGACACCCAGCAATACCCGGGCTGGCCAAGAACGATCGATCTGAAGGACAACTACAATCCGCTCCCGGCCGCTTACCTGCCTCAAATGGTAATCCATGGCGTGAACCACCCGGTCATCCGTGTCACCAACGCCGACACGAACGAACTGGTCTACGCCCGGCGTTTCATCGGCCCCTACCTTACCCCGCCGGTGTTTTCAGCCGGCCGATACCGGATAGAGGTCGGTGAACCCGGCACGGCCATGTGGCGTCAGATTGATGACCTCGAAGCCGTGCCGGACCTGAATGAAGCAGTCAGCCACCGGATCGTGATCGACTTCGGGGAACCGAGTCCATAATGAAGACTGATGCCTGTTGCGACACGATGGCCCGAATACGCCCTGCGTTCATTGAATTTTGATCACGTAGGCATAATCACACGGGCGTTTTTCCGGCAGTGACAGTTTCAATCCTTCTCCATCACGCTTGAACTCCGTAACAGGCCCGGCACCAAGCAGAGAGACTTTCGAGATCGAGTCCGGCCCCTGCCCATCCGCGAGGCTTTGGATGGTCAAAGATCGGTCGGCAGGCCAGGCCATCGCGATCGCGTAGAGTGTGTCCCCGTTGCGGGTAAACCGAAAATCACCGGGTGTAAACTGCTTGGCCTCTTTTTCGGCAAAGATGCCGGCGGTGTAGCGTGTGGTTCCTTCGCCGAAACGGACCCAAGGCCGGGTGCCGTAGATTGCTTCGCCGTTGATTTCCAGCCATTTCCCGATCTGCTCAGCGATCCAGACTTCTTCTTCGTCCAGCGTGCCATCGGGCCGGGGCGGCAAGTTCAAAAGCAGACAGCCGTTCTTGCTGACGATGTCCGCAAGCATGTGTATGACCTGCTCGGGTGTTTTGTATACCTGTTGGGTGTCGTAGTACCACCCGCCGACACAGGTATCCGTCTGCCAAGGCTCGGGGCTGATGTCATCAATCACACCGCGTTCCACGTCCAGAACACCGATACCCTCGCGATATTCTCCGTGGGCCTCAGCGATATCCTTCGGTATGCCTGGCGTGTGGAAGTTCTTGACTGCGTAAACCGCTTCCAGCTTGCCGCCGCGCCGAGCGATATTTCGGTTGTAAAAGTGAGCGATCATCCGCCGGCCCACCTCACCAAACGGAACCCCTCCATCGGTGTAAAGCAGGTCCGGGTCGTAACGGTCGATCAGATCCGTAATACGGTTATACCAGTGTTCCACCCATGCCTGCGACGGATTGCTCGGATAGTTCTGTGATGTGTCGTCATGCTTTTCAAAGTAAAAATCGGCATACTCAGGGTCGTTTCCATCGTACGGGATGCCGGCGAACGGGCCGTGGCTGTCTGCCCCCTTATTCGTGTTGAACCAGCTGTAGGCCCGTTCAAGATGCTCCGTCACGCCGAATTTCAATCCTGCTGCGCGAGCCGCTTTTTCGAACAGGCCGACGATGTCTTTCCCGGGGCCGACTTTGACCGAGTTCCAGCGATGGTGTTTGGAATCCCAACAGTCGAAGTTGTCGTGATGAACCCCACAGGCGGTGAAATACCTGGCACCACATCGCTTGTAGAGGTCGAGTAACCGATCCGGATCAAACCGCTCGGCTTTCCATAAGCGGACAATGTCTTTATAGCCGAACTTAGAAGGATGCCCATAGACACGTCGGTGATGCAGCGCCTGCCGATGCCCTTCGACATACATATGCCGGGCGTACCAGTCTCCCACCATCGGTACAGCTTGCGGGCCCCAATGCGCCCAGATGCCGAACTTGGCGTCCTGGAACCAATCCGGGCAACGATACTGTTGGAGTGAATCCCACGTAGGCTCAAATGTCATCAATCAGCCTCCTTCCCCCGATGCACAAACTCAAGTACTTCCGTAGACTGGATATAAATGAAAACTCGGATGTATGGTAATAATCAAGGTCGTCAACGTCATATCCACATGGGAGCCGGTTCTGTCAGGACTTATCATGCAGAGTGTAAAAGCCAAAGTCTTTACGGCCATAGTGGTTTTGACTTAGGATAGTGACAACATGTCTCAGACACCGATCAGCGAACAGACAGCGCGAGGCTATGAAGCTCCCCGAAATGTGCAGTTCAGTGTGTTCGTCGATAACCGGGTAGGCCGACTACTGGAATTGATCGAGGTATTCCACGGCAAACCACTTGTCTTGGCGGGCTTCTGTGTGATGGACTCCGCAGATCACGCGGTGGTGCGCCTACTGACTTCTCATGCAGATCTTGCCCGTCGACTGCTGGAACGGCACCAGCTGCCTTTCAGCGAGGTCAATATCCTGGCAGTGGAATTAGGCGAAGGTAAAACCATGGCCCAGATGTGTCGAAGCCTGCTCGCGGCGGAACTGAGTATCCATTACGCATACCCGCTGATGGTGCGGCCGCGCGACCTGCCGGTGGTCGCCGTCCACACCGACGATACACTTCTTTCGGCACAAATCCTCAGAAGAAAACTGTTTACGCTTCTTGCAGAGAATGATCTGGGTGACAACGCCTCGCGAAATACACCGGGTAATCCGAACGATCCAGACGTCCCGTCAAACAACTGAATCATCAACATACAGACACCATTAACACTTATTAAACATATACTTACATCATTTAACCCAACCCCTTCAGGCTCAGCGACACCCTTTTCGGACAAATAGGGTGTTTTTTTATTTCTAAAGCTCCAAATCTTGTTGAAACTAAGAATCAATATTTGTAATATTTGCCGGTCCCACAACCCTAACTATACGAACGTGAGATATCGCCATGCGTTGGCCGGCTTTCATGATGGTTGGACCGTTCCGATCGACCGGAACCGGATATACCAGCCCCGACCCATCGATCGAGGATGGGTCGATCCGCCTGATCACTCTCAACGATCTTGAGAAAGGTCAGTGTGGACTGGTCCATGATCTGGATCTGCCCGAGTCGGACGACCAGCGCCTTCGCACACTGGGGATCTGCCCCGGTCGGCGTGTCTGGATGGTTCGCAAAGGTGACCCCATGATCCTGAAAGTCATGGGTACGCGCCTTGGACTTGCAGAGGAGTTAGCCAAACGGGTGACGGTGGAAGTCTGCGGCAGCGGATGCCCCGGTCCTTCTTATGATCCAACGAATACCGCTGCTCGCTCAGCCGGGGAGGCGTCAACATGACCACGATCTCCCTGGATGTGCTGCCTTCCCCGACCTCGCATAAAACCTTGACGGTCGCTCTGGTCGGGAACCCGAATTGTGGCAAAACCACGCTGTTCAACCAGCTCACCGGCCTGCGTGCCCGAACCGCCAACCTGGCTGGAACAACCGTGGAAGCCCGGCTCGGACGTGCCCGCATCGATGGATTGTCAGCCACGCTGATCGACCTGCCCGGGATGTACAGCCTGACGGACTCAGCCCCCGAACAGGTCATCGCCAGGCGTGTGCTGATGGGTGAACGAACCAACGGACACGGCAACGCCACCCCTCCCGATGCGGTCATCCTGTTGTTGGACGCCACGAACATCCAACGAAATCTGCTGCTGGCCGGTCAGGTGATCGAACTTGGACTGCCAACGGTGGTAGCCTTGAACATGTGCGATCTGGCTCGACGGGCCGGGATCGAAATCGATACGGCAAGCCTGAGTCGAGAACTCGGCTGTCCGGTGGTGCCGATCTGTGCCCGGTCTGGGGAAGGCCTTGGCGAACTCAAGCAAACACTGATTGACCGGGCCGGTTCCGAAGAAAAACACACCGTGCCCGAAGCGTTAAGCGCCTGCGCTACATGTGGCGGCTGTCCATTCCGCGCCCGGTTCGAGTGGGCGGAAGGTGTCGAACAGCGGGTCGCTCGCAAGCCGATGGGCGAACATGATCCGGTCACCGAAGCAGCCGACCGCGTGCTGACACATCCCGTACTGGGAATCGTGGCATTTATCGGGATCATGTTCCTGCTGTTCGCTTCGATCTTCTGGGTGGCAGACTATCCTTCCACCGCGATCGAATGGGCGTTTTCGACGTTGGGCGCTTATGTGGCCGAAACACTACCCCCGGGGGACCTGAACAGCCTTCTGGTTGACGGTGTCATCGCAGGTGTGGGCGGGGTGTTGGTATTCCTGCCACAGATCTGCCTGCTGTTTTTCTTCCTATCACTATTGGAAGACACGGGCTACCTCGCACGGGCGGCGGTGGTTTCCGAACGATTAATGCGGAAAGTGGGACTTCCGGGCACCGCCTTTGTCCCGCTGCTGTCTGCCCACGCATGCGCCATCCCGGCGATCATGGCCAGCCGGATCATCGACAACCGGCGTGACCGACTCGTAACGATCCTTGTCGCCCCCCTGCTGACCTGCTCGGCCCGGCTGCCGGTCTACACCATGCTCGCGGCCCTGCTCGCTCCCAGTCAGCCGATGCGAGCCGCGATGATGTTTGTCGGCGCATACTGCCTGGGGATCACCGCCGCGTTGACCGTGGCATGGGTGCTGAACCACACGATCCTCAAGGGTAAAGCCCAGCCCCTGGTGATTGAGCTGCCCAGTTATAAGGCACCGAACCTGCGGAACGCACTGCTGACGATGGTCGATCGCGGCCGGGCATTCCTGACCAAGGCCGGGACCGTCATCCTGTTGGTTTCGATCGGCCTGTGGGCCTCAGCCACTTATCCGAAATCCGCTCCCCCTGCTCAAGCCATCACATTACAGCAGCAGGCCGAGGCACTGATAGCTGATGGCCAAAACGACGAGGCACAAACCTTGTTGGATGAAGCGGATCACCTGACAGCGGCGCACATGCTGTCAAACACCGTAGCCGGCCGATTGGGCCACCTGATCGAGCCGGTCATCAAGCCGCTGGGTTATGACTGGCGTATTGGAGTCGGGATCATCAGCAGCTTCGCTGCGCGAGAGGTTGTCGTGTCCACGCTTGCGATTATCCACGGCGTAGGTGAAGACAATGAAGCCATGCTCTACGACTCGATGCGCAATGCAACACGCGAAGACGGCTCTCTGCTCTATACCCCGGCCACCTGCCTGAGCCTGCTGGTGTTCTTCGTGCTGGCGATGCAGTGTCTGCCGACCAGCATCGTCGCCAAGAAGGAAACCGGCAGTTGGAAGTGGCCCGCTCTCCAGTTCGCGTACATGACCACGCTTGCTTATTCCGCGGCTTGGATCGCCTATAACCTCACTCAAGCCTTGGGCGGATAGACCGCTGCAGCATGGAAAACATGTAATCACCAGTGAGGCTCTGTCCACAGATCCGGTCGTGGATGATTCTGGTTATTGCCAAGCTTCCGCCTTGACTTTCCTGCTGTAAACTTAAAGGATGACACACGGGACAAGCCAGGCCTTAACTCCCCCAAGTTACGCCGTGATCGGCTCGGGCGCGGTTGGGATGTACTACGGAGGATGCCTCCAACGGCTTGGCCGTGAAGTTCACTTCCTGTGCCACCGCGATTACGAACATGTTGCAATAAACGGGATCCGGGTCGACTCGGTCAATGGCGATTTCACGTTGCCACGGGTACACGCTTACGCCGATGTGCGGGGCATGCCGTGCTGCGACGTAGTAATCGTTGCCTTAAAAACAACCAGCAACCATCGCCTCCCCCACCTGCTCCCCCCGGTGCTCGCGGATCACACCCTGGTTCTTGTCCTTCAAAACGGCTTGGGGATCGAACAACAAGTCGGCGAGATCGTTGGTCATGATCGTGTGCTGGGCGGGTTGTGTTTCGTCTGTTCACACAAAGTCGAACCAGGCCACGTGAGACACATCGACTACGGCCGAGTCGAGTTCGGCGAGCACACGGCAGATGGGGCCCCCGGTGGCATCACTGACAGAATGAGAATGATTGCTAACGATTTCGAGGAAGCGGGCAATCCGGTGGTCCTCAGTGATGACCTGGTCCTGGCCAGATGGAAGAAGCTGGTCTGGAACGTGCCATTCAACGGCCTGAGCGTGGTAGAGGATAAAGACACCGCAACGATCATGGCTACGCCGGCCCTTCGGCAAAAAGCCCACCAACTGATGTGCGAGGTCCAGGCAGCCGCGATGGCCGCCGACGGGCGGGAGATCGACGATGCCTTTATCGAAATGATGATGGACTGGACGGATAAGATGGAGCCGTACCTCCCGAGTATGAAACTCGACTTCGACGCAGGTCGGCCGATGGAGGTTGAAGCGATCTTCGGTGCCCCTGTCCGTGCGGCGAAGTCGGCCGGATGCCCGGTACCGGCCATGTCCGCAATGTATGAGGCGCTGAGCCGTCTTTCAGGAAACGTAGCGGGGAATCCCTCGACCGATTGACGTAGCCCACCAGTGCCGCGATAATGCCCCATCCCTGACCGAGATACCGGCGTCGCTGGGAACGGCGCCAGGCGTGGGTCGGCAGGGTATACACCGTTCAAACCCCCCGCCCCGAACCATCCCAGACCAACGTAAACCCCTTATTAACAGGAGCTGTGGGGTTATGGCCGACGAAACAACCGCTGTTGCTGACCAAACCGAAGAAACCAAGCCGGAGCAAACCGTCACGGTCGAAGACGCCGGCCCGGCGCTGAAGCGTATCACCATCGAGCTGCCGGAGTCCCGCATCAAGGACAAGATCGAGTCGATGTACAAGGAGCTGCGTGACGACGCGGTCCTGCCCGGGTTCCGCCGGGGACGCGCCCCACGCCGGCTCCTGGAAAAACGTTTCAAGTCCTCGCTGACCCAGCAACTTAAGAGCCAGCTCATCAGTGAAAGCTACGCACAAGCCATTGAAGACGAAGGCTTGGACGTCATCGGTGAACCCGAAGTCAAGGATATCGATAAGCTGGAAGTGCCGGAATCCGGCCCGTTCAAGTTCGTGGTGGAGGTGGAAGTCGCCCCCAAGGTGGAGCTGCCCCCATTCGACCAGATCAAGGTCAACAAGCCTGTTTATGAGGTCACAGACGCCGACGTTGACGAAGAGATCGAACGATACTGCGAACGATTCGGCAAACCGATTACCGTGGAAGACGGCGGTGCCGAGCCGGGAGACTACCTGTCATGCGACGTCGCCGTGCTGGCGGGCGAAGATGCCGGCGACGATGCGGAGAAACTGATCGTCTCCCCGGACACGTATGTGCTTGTCCCGGGCAAGGACCGAGACGACAAGGGCCACGTCGCCGGTATCGTCGTCGAGGATCTGCGCAAGCAGCTGGAAGGCAAAAAGCCCGGCGATACCGTGACCCTCTCTCTCACCGGCCCCGAAGGCCATGAAAACGAGAAGATCAAGGGCCAGCCGATCACGA
>CAZJCN010000031.1:0-14313 GCA_964544195.1 uncultured Phycisphaeraceae bacterium
CACGCCATGCAGCAGTTAAGTCGACTGCGTGCTGTCCTGTTGCTGGCAGGTTCCGTTCGCCCCACCAGCCTACGCAGGGCCACCGGTCGGTTCATCATAGACCTCCCGGTCGAAGATGATAAAACGATCCTGGATCTCTGGCACGACCACCTCAACGACCTGGCCTACGAACTGAATCTCGAAAAACTACCTGCCCGGGTGTTGATCGACCGCTCATCGGAAGCGCCCAGACCCGGGCATCAATCGGGGCCGACAGACCTGCAGATCCAGCGTGACCCCCTCTCATTCCGGGGCACAGGGGGACTGGTCAGCGATATCGCACGAGAATATGAGGACGAGGATTACATCATCGTTGCGAACGCGGCCCAAGTGTTACTCGCCCCGCTGCCTCGCCTTATTGAAGCGATGGCCCGTAAGCAGGCGGACGTGAGCCTTCTGTGCGATGTGGATCATCGGCCGCATGGGATCACCCTGATACGCTGTGGGGCTCTAAGGGATATCCCTACCGTGGGATTCGTGGACCTGAACGAACAGGCCCTGCCCCAGATCGCCAAGAAACACGCGGTCAAAGTCTGCTGTTATGAGCAGCCCGCGGCTTATGCCATCCGAACACGCCAGGATTACCTCGAAGCAGTCCGGACCCACTACCGGCGGGTCCAGGGCCGATGTCGGCTGAGCAATGACCTGCTCGAGGAGGACTGGGACGCGACGTTCGGGATCATCGAATCCGGCTCCTTCGTTGACCCCAGTGCCGTGATACACGATTCCGTCGTGCTGGCAGGTGGCCGGGTCGAAGCCGGAGCGGTGCTGGTGCGGACGATCGTGGCGGCTCACGGCCGGGTCGGCCCGGGAGAATCTGCGGTAGAATGTATCATCAGCCCCTCTCAAGGCACTTCTTGGGGTGGGTAAATCGTCGATGTGAGTTGTGGGCCGATAACCCAACCTTTGCCTATCATGCTTTGCTGAGGCGAAGCCGACCGGATCACCAAGTTGTCACGCCATGGGACGCGACTAAGAGCTTGATCCTGCCGATGTAATGACATACGGTCGTTTGCATCGATATCAATCGAACAGGGGACGTCACTGACGCGTAAAGACTTAAAATAAAGGCTGATAGCCGTCTATCCCCGCCTGAACCGCCCGGAGGTGGCCTAAACTACTCCAAAGGTTCGGATCGGGAGAGGATGAAACTGTTATGACCCATCGAGCTGACGATACACACCACGATTCCGAGCTGTACATAGACCAGTCCGAGCTGCCTCACGGCCCTTCTCACGCGGCACAGCTGCAGAACCTGTTACGTGGCCGATATCACTGGGCTATCCTACTCGGATTGGTGCTGGGCGTGCTTGGCGCTCTGGCTGGGTATTTCAGCCAAGGTGATGTCTACCGAAGCACGAGCGTCATCGCGATCTCTCCCGTCAGTCCTAAAATCACCGGGCGAGGCGATGACTCCATCGCGAGGCACTTCGACTCATGGGTCCAGCGCCAGCTGGCCATCATGGCGGGACCCAAGGTACTGGAGCCGGCGATGAACAGTGATGAATGGCAGTCCGTCGCCTACGGCCCATACAAATCCAGCCCCACCACTTTTGCCGAAGGGCTCGTCCTTAAACACCAACGAGGACAGGAAGTCATTGAGATCGGCTACGAGGCCCCCGACCCGGTGTTGGCACAGGTCGGTGCCAACGCCATCACCGATGCCTACATGAAAGAACTGGAACGCAGCGAGCAATCCAGCGATTCACAACGCCTGCGCGTGCTGGAGAATCGTCGTCTCGACCTGCAACGGAAAATCGAAAAACTTAATGCTGACAAGAGCGCCCTGTCCACCGAGCACAACGAGCTGACCATCGGTGATGAGCTGAAGCGCATGACCGAGGTCCGCGACATGCTCGAAAATGAGCTCAACGATGTACGCATGCAGTTGGCGGAACTGGGGGTGGATGCCGAGGGTGAATCGCCGAACCCGGACCAGCTTACGGTCGAACAGCTCGCCCTGGTCAATCCACAGTTGGCCGAGCTTCTCCAGAACCGCGACCAGCTCGAAGCGGACATCGACTACAAGAAACGGCTGGGCATGGGTGATCGGCACCGGGAGATGAGGGACCTGCTGGCGGCTCTGGACACGCTCAATGCTCAGATTGAAAAACTGGTTCAGGCCATGCGAAGTTCTCCCGACAGCCTGGCTTGGCAGCCCGGCAACGGTGATGCGCCGACCGACACCACCTCGCCCGTGGCTGTGCTCAAGGCCAAGGAACGCACGCTGGCTCGGAAATACGAGAACGCCAAGGCGGAAGCTCAGCACTTGGCCAATATCTACAGCCAGATGCAGACCATCACCGCGGACCTGGAATACAAACAGAAAGAACTGACCGATACGGTCGCGTTGATCGACACGTTGTTGCTGGAAAGCGAAGCCACCGGCCGGGCTGAAGTCATCAGTCACGGGGCGATGCCGATCAAACCCTACAACACCGGTAAACGAAAACAACTGGCGGCACTAGGGGGAATGGCCGGGTTCTGCGGCGGCGTCGGCCTGGTGCTGCTTTGGGGCCTGACCGATCGAAAGCTCCGCCACATCGAAGACGCTCAGACTACCTTTAACGGCGTACGGATGCTCGGCGTGCTCCCTGAACTGCCGGACGACCTGAACGACCCCGAACAGGCTGTCCTCGCCTCACATTGCGTACACCAGATCCGCACCTTGCTGCAGATTAATCGTGATTCGCCAGAAGGAACCGTCCTTGCGATCACCGGGCCGGCGGCCGGCTCTGGCAAGACCAGCCTGACCATGGCGCTGGGGATGTCTTTTGCTTCCAGTGGGTCCAAAACACTGCTGATCGATTGCGATATCGTGGGCGGTGGATTGACCCGTCGGATGCTCGATGCGGATCGATCGACACAGGCCGCAGGCGTACTTGACGCGTGTAACGGAACTCTATTCACAGACTGTATCGTACAGACCTCAACTCCGAACCTGGACCTGATCCCCATTGGCAACGCGTTGCCCTCGCAGGCGGGCGATCTGTCCCCGTCAGCCGTACGCAAACTGTTAACCAAGGCCCGTGAGCTTTATGACACGGTCCTGGTCGATACCGGACCGGTGCTAGGCAGCCTGGAGGCGGCCATGGCTTCCGCTCAAGCCGACAAGACAATCGTGATCGTGTCTCGCGGCGATCAGAAATCGATCATCGCCAAGAGCCTCTCGCATCTGCGTTCTCTCGGAGCCGATGTGGCCGGTGTGGTCTATAACCACGCAGACGCCTTGGATATCGAGCGGTCCACTTATGCGAGTGTCACCGTCTCGCAGAACAGGCGGCAGGACAACGAAGCGATCAACGAAGTATGTTGGCTTGATAGAGACACCTCGAATCGTTACGGTCCACTGGCAACGGCCGTGGCTTCCTATGGTCGCAAGCAATCATCGCATCATTGACGCATACATAGGTATCATGCACGGCTCCTTCCAAACGCCATGATCCGACAGACCGAACAGGATGCCGAATCTGCACCCCGACAGACTGTGTGGGGGCTTGATATTGCCCAGATCCACCAACGGTTTTGGGCGTCTCGTGGCGTACAGGTGGTCTCCCGAGGAGACGGTGAGCCGGTCTCGGACCAAGCCGATATGTATCTGCTGATCGAACCGGCACACTACTGCATCTTTCGGCTGGAACAGGTCGTTGACACATTAAGCTGGCTCAAACCCAAGCTCTTATTCGTTCGGATCCATGACACCGAAGAACACGGCTACCGGGAACGGATTATCACCGACGGGAACGACGGGTTCATACGGTTCCACCGTGAATATGACGCCTCCGACTGTCGCCTCGTGCGTACAGCCATCTGCAAAGACCGTGACTTGGCCGAAGCTTGGCGTTCGGCCGAAGATAGTCGATCCGGTTGGCGATCATTGCGCAGTATGGTGCCACAGGTTCAAAGAACCACGATCTCCGTGCATGGCCACGCTTATTACCGGCACCTGAAACACGAACAGACACAGTTCATACGAGAGCTGATCGCAACTTGGCGGCGCCCCGATGCGGTCATTCGACGTGCCAGACAGACATTGGACGGCAAGGTGTGGATCGACCAGAGCACCCCGGCCAATCCCGATACCCGTTTCATCGGCCCCGTGTGGGTCGGTGCCGGACGCCAACTCAACGGCATCGAAAGCGTCGTCGGCCCGGCTGTATTGTGGGACAACCCCGATGCACGACCCAACCCCGGCCGGATATCTTGGCCAGCCCATCCCCATCACGACGATGACACCGAACCCCTGAATGCCAATCCCCGCAAATTGACCAGCCTCCAGAAAGCTGGAAAGAGAACATTCGATATTATCGCCGCCCTGATCGGCCTTGCGATTACACTCCCCTTCTACCCGGTCATCATGCTGCTGATCTGGCTGGAAGACGGCCGGCCGTTCTTTTTTGCCCATCGCCGAGAAAGCATGGGGGGGGTGGAGTTCCCATGCCTGAAATTCCGCACCATGCGAAATGATGCCGAACAGATGAAACAGGAGCTCGCCACGCAGAATAAATGTGATGGGCCACAGTTCTACATCGAAGACGACCCCCGGATTACCCGTTTCGGCCGAATCATGCGAAAACTCAATATCGACGAGCTGCCTCAGCTCTTCAATGTGCTTCTCGGCCATATGTCGATAGTCGGACCACGCCCCAGCCCGCATAGCGAAAACCAGTATTGCCCACCATGGCGTGAGGCTCGTTTGAGTGTACGCCCGGGCATCACCGGATTGTGGCAGGTCATGAGAAGCCGGGAACACGGCTTGGATTTTCAGGAATGGATCCGCTACGACATCGAGTATGTTGAAAACATGAGCTGGAAGCTCGACCTGTGGATCATCTGCCAGACGATCCTGACCATTCTGGGGCTGAAACGTAGCCGACCTCCGCGATAACCACAAGTAAAAAGGCACGTCGTGTTTACGACATGCCTTGCATCTATCTGTTCAGAATTACTGAATGAGTTAGTGCTAGCCTTATCCGCGCTGCGACATCGGAAGGTAATCGCGCTGAGTTGGCCCCGTATACACCTGGCGCGGCCGTACTATCTTGCTGTTCGGGTTGTCGTGCTGCTCCTTCCAGTGAGCAATCCAGCCCGGCATACGCCCGATGGCAAACATCACGGTAAACATATTGATTGGAATACCGATCGTCCGGAGAATAATACCCGAATAAAAATCCACGTTGGGATAAAGATTGCGTTCGAGGAAATACTCGTCGTGGCGTGCCACTTCTTCCAATTCCTTGGCGATCGGCAGCAGCGGATCATTCACCCCAAGCTTGTTCAGTAGATCGTCACAGGCTTTCTTCAGAATCACCGCCCGAGGGTCGCTGGACTTGTAAACACGGTGGCCAAATCCCATCAACCGGAATTCTTTATTTTTCACCTGCTCTACGATTTTCTTGACATCCGTGCCATCCTCATGGATTTTCTTGAGCATTTCGATGCAACGCTGGTTGGCTCCGCCGTGCAACGGGCCCCACAGCGCACACACCGCCGCAGCCATGGAAGCGAACAGGTTGGCCTGACTCGAACCGACCACACGTGCCGTTGTTGTTGAGCAGTTCTGCTCATGGTCAGCGTGCAGCATCAGGAACAGGTCTAACGCCCGTACCACCTCAGGCTCGGCCGTGTATCGGTCGTACGGCACACTGAACATGCAGTGCAAAAAGTTTTCACAGTAACCCAGGGACGGGTCCGGGTAACGCTGGGGCTGGCCTATCGACTTCTTGTAACTGAAGGCCGCAATGGTGGCGACCTTGGCGATCAACATGGCAACCAGGTCCAACGACTCCTCGGTGATCGTCCTGACTTCAAGAAGTTCCGGGTGATAACAGCTGCTGGCGTTGATCATCGCGCTCAGGACCGCCATCGGGTGCGCATTGGCGGGAAAACCCTCAAAGTGATGACGCATATCCTGGTGAAGCATCGCGTGGCGCTTGATCAGTGCTTCCAGACGGGAGAGCTGATCCTGAGTGGGCAGCTCCCCAAAAATCAGCAGCCAGGCCACTTCCAGAAACGTGCTATGTTCCGCCAGCGTCTGGATCGGATACCCGCGATATCGCAGGATGCCCTTTTCACCGTCGATGTAGGTGATCGAAGACCGACAGGCCCCCGTGTTGCCGAAACCATTGTCAAGCGTGATGTAACCCGTTTCAGCACGCAGCTTCATGATGTCCACCGCGTGCTCGTTTTCTGTCCCGACCACCACCGGCAGATCAATACTCTTATCACCGAGCTGAAGGGTTGCGGTTGCCTGTTTATCCGTTTGAGTCGACATGGGAATTACCCGCCAGTTGAATGAATGTCTATATCAGGACCCAGCGATTGCTAACAGATTATACACTCTTTTGAACCGCACACTCACGCGCCTGTGGGAGTCCAGCCGGCCTTGAAATCCAGGATCGCTTTTTTCATCTCCTCGCGCAGGGTGTCATCAAACGCCTTGGCCTGATCAAGCCGATCCCGAAGCGCCTTGGCTGGGCCGGCAAAGTGTTCGACCAGAGCCTTACTGAACGGCTCCACCTGATCCAGTTTCAAGTCATCCAGCGCACCGATGGAACCGGCATAAATCTGGATGACCTGATCGATGACGTCCATCGGTACGAACTGGGGCTGCTTGAGCAGCTCGACCATGCGGGCACCACGATCGAGCTGATGCTGCGTCGCCTTATCCAGGTCTGTCCCAAGCTGAGCGAACGCCTCAAGCTCACGGTATGCCGCCAGGTCCAGCCGCAACGAACCCGCAACCTGTTTCATCGCTTTGATCTGCGCGTTGCCGCCGACTCGAGACACGCTGATGCCCACGTTAATAGCCGGTCGAACACCTGCGAAGAACAGTTCGGGCTCAAGGTAAATCTGGCCGTCGGTGATGGAGATCACGTTCGTCGGGATATAGGCCGACACGTCACCTTCCTGTGTCTCAATGATAGGCAACGCGGTCAGTGACCCGCCGCCGTTGTCATCCGACAGCTTGGTCGCTCGTTCCAGCAGACGGGAGTGCAGGTAGAACACGTCACCCGGATACGCTTCACGGCCGGGCGGGCGGCGAAGCAGCAGCGAAAGCTGACGATACGATGCCGCCTGCTTGGACAGGTCGTCATACACACACAACACGTGCTTGCCCTGCCACATGAAGTGCTCGCCCATTGCGCATCCGGTATACGGCGCGATGTACTGCATCGGGGCGGGCTCGCTGGCACACGCCGACACCACAATCGTGTAATCCATCGCGCCGGCTTCCTTCAGAGATTCAACTACGCTGGCAACGGTCGATTCCTTCTGCCCCACCGCGACGTAGATGCAGATCATCTCTTCGGGGGTGCCCACAAACTTCTTTTGATTGATGATCGTGTCGATGGCCACCGCGGTCTTGCCCGTTTTACGGTCACCGATGATCAGTTCACGCTGACCACGACCGATCGGGATCATCGAATCCACCGCCTTGATACCGGTCTGCATGGGCTGTGTCACGGGCTGCCGTTCAGCAATGCCGGGTGCGATGATATCGACCTTCCGCATCGCGTCGGCCTGGATCGGGCCTTTGCCGTCGATCGGCTCGCCCAACGCATTGACCACCCGGCCGAGCAGGCCGTTGCCCGAAGGCACCGACAGCAGTTCCCCGGTCGATCGGACGCTCATGCCTTCCTTGATGTCGAGGTAGTCGCCGAAGATAACCGCACCGACGATATCTTCCTCCAGGTTCATCACCTGCCCGCGAACGGTGTGCCCTTCGCCGATCTGGAACTCGAGCATTTCGCCGGCCATCGCTTCGCTCAGGCCGTAGATTCGTGCGATCCCGTCGCCGACCTCGATCACGGTCCCGACCTGTGATACCTCGAGTTCGGTCGAGAACCGCTCGACCTCCTGCTTGATGACTGCGGTGATTTCATCGGTTTTGATCTTCATCGCTGACTCCGGTGCGGTGATCCCGCCATTACGATTGTCTTGTTATCTGTTCCGGTTAAATATCCAAACATACGGGTGAGCACAGGCCCACTCGTTTTCATAGCAATTCATCAGTTTTCGATCGCCGACCCGACCCGGGCTTTCTCTCGGCCGGCAGCAACCAGTCGTTGCTTCATGATCTTCAATTGCGTGGCTACGCTGCCGTCAATCAGGCGGTCCGCCACACGAACCTTCAGCCCGCCGATCAGTTCCGGATCGACATGCTGGCGTAGCCGAACCTGTTTGCCCACCGCCTGCCCGATCGATTCAGCCACCTGCCGGCTTTCCTCGCCTTCCAAGGGCTGAGCAACGTAGATATCGACGTCGGCTTCACCGCGTGCTTCCGCAGCCAGTTGGGTGAAAGCGACAAGGATGCTTTCCAGGTCACCGAGTCGCCCCTTGCGGTTGACCACCTGCAGGAAGCGGAACATCAGGTCACTGACCTTGCCGTTGAACAAACGGTCGATCAGCTCCCGGCGTTGTGACGCGTTGAGCTTGGGACTGGCCAGCAGCTTGTGCAGCCCCGGCTCACGGCGCAGCAGTCCCAGCAGATCCGTCACCTCTTCGTCAATCGACTCGAGTGCACCTTGAGCACGCGCCAGGTCAAGCAGAGCCGCGGCATAGACGCGACCTACGGTATCGGTTCTTGTCTCGGCGTCTTGGGACACCTCAAAACCTCCATCACTAGGCGGGGTATCACCCGCGAGGGCACCGATGGCCTGACCGAACTTTCTCAACAACTCGCTGAACCGGTTGGCCATCGTCTTCTCTCACTCGGTCAGTTCCTGCCGGCGGCACGGAGCTTCTCGATCGATTCCTTGATCAGTCCCGCCTGGTCCTCGGCCTTGATTTCACGTCGTAAAATCTGGCCGGCCACCATCGTCGCCAGGGTGGCCGCCTGTTCATACAGGTCCGCCACCGCCCGTTCCTTGGCCGCATTGATCTCGGACTCGGCTCGTTCGCGCATCTGCTGGACCTGAGCCTGCGCCTCTTCCTTGAGCTGAGCGGCCACCTTGTTCGCCGCAGCCCGGCTTTCGTCCACGATCTGCTGGGCCTGCTTCTGAGCCTCGGCCAACTGCTGACGGTATTGCTCCAGCGTCTGCTGAGCTTCCTTCGCGGCTTCCTCCGCGTGACGCAGATCGCCTCGGATCTTGTCCTCTCGCGCCTGGAGAGCGGCGAGAATCTTCGGCCAGACCACAATGCTCAATACGCCGAAGAAGATCACGAACACGACGATCGTGTAGACGGCTTCCTGCCAGACCACGCTGGTCAACCCGCGGTCGCCATGCCCCCCACCATGCGCGTCCGCAGCGGCATGAACGTCTGCAGCGTGTGCGTCCACGGCATGAGCCGTATCGGCGGCATGCTCTTGAACATCATGGGCCGGGTCTGCCGCCAGCACAGGCGACGAAAACACCAGGCTCAGCGTGACAATGATCAGCGGTAATAGACGGATCAGACGCATCAGGGCTTGTCCCTTTATCTGGGTAGTGTGTCAGGTTCGGCCTCACCACATGGGCCAGATCAAACCACGCCCCGGCGTTCAGGCCGAGGCGTGGGAACGTTTCGTGAATCAGCCACCGGTCGCGGCGGTGATGGCATCGATCAACGGCTGAGCCATGCCCGAGGCGATGATGATACCGAAGAAGGTGAAACCTTCGATCAGCGCCGCCGAAATAATCATCTGCACGAAGATCTGACCGGCGGCTTCGGGCTGCCGGGCCACGGACTGCGTGGCGTTACCACCGATATTGCCGATGCCTCGGCCCGCACCCGCACACAACAGGCCCATGCCGATGCCGGCACCTAGGATGCCTAGGCCTACGCCTACGGCAGCCAAACCTTCAATCGCTGCAAGAGTCAGGATGTCAAACATGTCTAGGTCTCCAATACGAGGAATGAATCTGGTTGCCGACGATTAAAATGCTCGGGCGTCGGCGTCCCCGAGCGTGTTCGGATCGTTAATGCGATGGAACCCCTGTCAGCCCCTCTTCCAACGCTTCGCCGGGCATCGCCCCTTCGTCCAAC
This sequence comes from uncultured Phycisphaeraceae bacterium, assembly GCA_964544195.1. GTDB lineage: Bacteria > Planctomycetota > Phycisphaerae > Phycisphaerales > Phycisphaeraceae > CAZJCN01. Next base: position 10,009 of record CAZJCN010000031.1, read on the forward strand.
CCGCCGTGATGCTCGTCGTGGTCGTCATGGCTGACCGCACCCAGCGAGATAAAAATCACCGTCAGGAAGGTGAAGATATACGCCTGAAGGAAGGCGACGAACAATTCGAGGAAACTGAAGGTCGCCGCCCCCAGCACACTCGCCCCCTTACCGACCAGCGGCGCGGTCAACGCCAGAATAATCAGCGACGCCAAGACCAGGTGCCCCGCCACCATGTTGGCGAACAAACGCACGCAGAGCGCAAAGCTCTTGATGACCAGCCCGATGACTTCGAGAAGAAAGACCAGCAAACCAACCGGCAGCATGATCGGCAGCAGGGGCAACGGCTTGAACGGGACCGGCCACATGTGCTTGATGAAGCCGAAGCCGTTCTCTTTCAGCCCGACGAACACCATCATGAACAGCGAGATCAACGCCATCCCGCCGGTGAAATTAATATTGCCGGTCATGGTCCCGCCGAGGTGAGACAGGTGGGACAGCCCGAGCAATTGGAAGATCGCGCCGAAGGGGATCATCCCCAACAGGTTGCCGAAAAGAATAAAGAAGAAGGTGGACCAGATGTACTTGATATAGCGGTCGGTCATGTCGCCCAGCAGGGGGCGGGTCATTTCATCACGAAGGAAAACACAAAGAGCCTCGAACAGCTGGGCTACCCGACCCTTGGTGACGTAGCCCTCAGCGGACTCGGCCTTCAACGGCATCTTCGCCGCGACGTACATCAACAGCAGCCCCCCGCCGATCAACACCACCAAAGCCATGAAGTGATGGTTGGTAAACCAGTCGCTGCCGAACAAAGTGTGCGGCATGACATGGCTCATCGGGTCGGGCTTCGCACCGCCGGCGTTAGCGGCGGCCAGGATCAGACTGCTAACCATTTAGTGCGTCTCCGTTATCGACAACGACGCCCCCGTCGCTGTCAATACGTGTGAGGATACCACTTTCACTTCCACCGCCAAGACCAGCATGTACCAGCCGGCCACCCACATCAGCAAGGTTTCCGCATCGGCCAGCCCGCTGCCCCACCGCAGCCAGGCCACGGCCAAAAAACCCACGACACAGCGGACGAGGATGCTGATGAGGAACCCGTACGCACTGCCGTGGGCATGTCGGCCGGACATCAACCACACAGGCATCAGTCCCGTCAGACCGATCAGCAGGCTGACCGCCCCACCCATCACACACAACCGAGCCTGGGCAGGCTGCCCTATCCCATACACCAGCAGCCCGTAAGCCCCCGCACCTACAAACGCCACCACTGCAATCAGGGTCGCGGATGCCTTGGCCATCGGGAAAGGCAACGGGTTGGTCGTGGTGTGAGTCATGTCTAACGGCGTCTTAGCCTTACGTCAGGTTTGGTTTCTGCCCTGATGATCCTGTTCCGGTGTTGAGGGTGGGTTGGCTGTTTTTTTCTTCGGCAGGAGCATGTCTTTGGCGAGGTTGTAGCAACCCCCGACCGTGGCAAGCACCGCCCCGGCAAAGGTTAACCAAGGCCAAGTCCCCCACCTCGCATCACCCAGGTAGCCCAGGTACGTCAGCCCGCCGATGATCGCCCCCAGTTCGATCCCCCGACCGATCATCCGCCAGGCACCGGGGCCATACCCGTGCATGCCGGAGCGTCTTGTTTTCACAATGTCCGGCCTCCTTGGGCTTCCGCCCGGACTGGTCGCGGTAAACGCTTGAAATAACAAGCTGATACGCACATCCCGCCCGGGAACGGCTCCGGCGGTTAAAAACCAACCGGACGGATAGCGTAGAGGTGCGTTTCTTAAGTGTCAAACTACGCTAAATCCTGTTTCATAAAGCGATCACAATTGGCCAACCCTTCAATAACTCACCGATACAGCTCAAGACTCAGAACTCAATACAGGCATGTCAGACAAGCTACACAGGCCATATTGTGTCGCACACCAGCCTCGCCAGCTTCCCACCAGCCTAGATGGATATGACCCGAGACCAGCCGTTCTGTCGAAGCCCTTATCCGTACCGCCAATCTCATCATCCCGACCTGGCCGCATGGGCACGTTAAGATGATCGCATGCGGAATCTTCGGTTTCAGACCTTGTTATTGATCGTGCTGGCCATCGTCATCGTTGTTGGCTCGCTTGCCCTAGTCATGACGCGACAGTCCCGAAATAAAACCGCTGCCAGGCCGACCCTGACCCCGGCCACCCATGTCGGATCAAACGCCTGCATCGAGTGCCATCAGGGGGAATATGACCAGTGGAAGGGGTCTCACCATGACCTGGCCATGCAACCCGCTAATGAGCAGACCGTGCTGGGCGACTTCAATGATGCAACATTTACGCATTTCGGCGTAACTTCGCGGTTTTACAAAAAAGACGGCAAGTTTTTCGTCCAAACCGACGGTCCGGACGGACAACTTCATGATTATGAAATCAGCTACACGTTCGGTGTCTACCCTCTCCAGCAATACCTGATCGGCTTCCCGGACGGCCGATACCAGGCCCTGAGCATCCTCTGGGACTCACGCCCCAAAGAACAGGGCGGCCAACGCTGGTACCACCTCTACGCCGACGAGCCGATCCCGCATACCGACGAATTACACTGGACCGGTCCGAACCAGAACTGGAACTTCATGTGCGCCGAGTGCCACTCGACCAACCTCAAGAAAAACTACGACCTGAAAACCAACACCTTCAATACGACCTGGTCGGAGATCGACGTCTCCTGCGAAGCCTGTCACGGCCCGGCGTCCAACCATGTCCGCTGGGCCAGAGACTATGAGCGCGGCCTGGACTGGCAGGACCCGAAGAAAGGCTTGGATTTCACCATCCCAAGGGACGGGGCCGGCTTTGTCTTTGCACCGGGACAATCGACCGCGCAACGGACCCAGCCCCGGACCGATCGGGCCATGATCGAGATGTGCGCCCGATGTCACTCCCGACGCGCCACCCTGACCGAAGACTATCAGCACGGCAAACCGCTGCTCGATACCCACCGCTTGTCTCTGCTCGAAGAGAACCTCTATTTTGCGGACGGGCAGATACAGGACGAGGTGTATGTCTACGGTTCGTTTTTACAGAGCAAGATGTATCACCAGTCCGTCACCTGCACCGATTGCCACAACCCGCATACCCTGAAAACGCATGCCCCCGGCAATGCGCTGTGCGCCCAGTGCCATCTGCCCGACAAGTACGACACGCCTCAACACCACTTCCACCAGCAGGACACCGAAGCGTCGCAATGCGTTGCCTGCCACATGCCGACACGGACGTACATGGGGGTGGACGAACGGCTTGACCACAGCATCCGCATCCCTCGGCCGGACCTGTCGGTCCAGCTCGGGACGCCGAACGCATGCAACAAGTGCCACGATGATCAAAGCGCACAATGGGCCGCGGACGCTGTCGTCGAGTGGTACGGCAAGCAGGTTCAGGATACGCCCCATTTCGGCCAGATACTCGCCGCCGGACGGAATCACGCCCCGGATGCCGAAGCCAAACTCATCCGGCTGATCAACGATTCGAGCCAACCGAGTATCGTCCGCGCCACCGCAGCCGAGCTGTTAAGAGAATATCCCTCCTCCGACTCATATCAGACCATTACCCGCCTCAGTCGCAGCCCTGAACCGATGATTCGTTTCGCGGCAGCGATCGCCTTGGAAGCCTTCAGCCCGGAAGACCGACTCCCCATCGCATTTGCCCTGCTGGATGATCCGATACGGGCCGTGCGCCTCGAAGCGGCTCGCGTGCTGGCTCCGGTATCCCTAAAAAACCTGGACCCGCTTCGACGTGAAGCGATTGAAAAGGGGTTGGACGCCTACATTCAATCGCAGCTCGTCAATGCTGATCGGGCCGAATCACACCTGAACATCGCACTGGTTTACGTCCAACAGGGTCATTACGAAGAAGCGGAAGCCAGCTACAAGACCGCCATCAGGCTGAACCCGCGGTTTGTCCAAGCCCACGTCAACCTCGCGGACCTGTATCGTCAGACCCAACGGGACAGCTTGGCGCTTCAGACGCTTAACCGGGCTATTGACGAACTCGGCCTTCGGCATGGTGTGCTGTACCACGCCCGCGGCCTGACTCATGTGCGGATGGGACAACACGACCAGGCGTTGGCTGACTTTTCACTCGCGGCCGAAACCAACCCGGAGGACCCCAACTTTGCCTACACCCTGGCGGTTGCCCAGAACTCACTCGGCCAGCCCGATCAGGCCATCCGAACCCTGGAGCGGAATATCGAACTCCACCCCGACCACCTGCCCTCCCTCTACGCCATGATGACGTTCCACCGTGACATGGGACGTATCCAGGAAGCCATACGCTATGCGGAACAACT
>CAZJCN010000031.1:14413-17444 GCA_964544195.1 uncultured Phycisphaeraceae bacterium
CCAAGGTCATGCGTGGCCTGAAGCTGCTCCGCAAGCACCGCGTCGAACACAACATCCTCTGCGTCCTGCACCGGGAAAACGTCAAGCACCCACGACATCTGTTCGAATATCTTCTCAAACTCGGCGAGACCTGGCTCCAGTTCATCCCGGCTATCGAATGGGAAAACGATCCGAACACCGGTGAGCCTGTCCCCGCCCCTTACTCGCCGCTGCCCGAAGACTACGGACGGTTTCTCTGCGAAACCTTCGACCTGTGGTTCGCGCAGTACCGCCATCGTGTCTCGGTCCGTGATATCGACACGGCCCTGCAAAGACTGGTCTTCAACCGATCCACCCTGTGCATCTACAGCGAATCATGCCACCGCCAGTTGACCATCGAATCCAACGGCGATGTCTTTGGTTGCGACCACTTTGTGGAATCACGCTGGCGCATCGGCAGCATCCACGAGCCTTCCCAAGCCGGACACGTGGCATTAACCATCAACGGAGACAGCCCTCGTAACGATCCGCCCGAAGAACCGGATTCCACCCCCTCCCGGTACAACTGGCTCGACGCAACCGACTACGACACACTCCAACAGTTCGCCAAACGCAAACTGGATCTGCCGGAGACTTGCCTGAACTGTCGGTTCTTTTCGCTTTGCCACGGGGGATGCCCCAAGGACCGCCCGCATCGAGGGGACATCCCTGAACCGTCTTATCTGTGTGCGGGCTACAAGATGTTCTTCAATCACGCCTTGGAACGCCTGGAGTGGATGGCACAATACCTGCGTCAGGGGATGCAACCCCCGCCACTTTGATCCAATTCGTCCTCGGAATCGCTTGGTGGAGTCAATTCATGACCAGAACGTGACTTTTGACTCACACGAGCCTGTTAACACTCAACATGAAGTAGAAAGTCATCGAATTATCCGATGATGAAATATTAAAAGCATGTAACAATGGGGTGTAATCATAAAACCGGGTTGCATTTCGTTGCCTTTTCAGCAAAGATACTCTGCATAAGCATAACATGCTGCTCAGTAGGTAGATACCCGTCCATTTATTGAACCGGGGAAAACCAGAGCGAGGTATCAGTTGGAAGTGATTTCGTGTGTCGGACCGATGTATGGGTATGCGACGCGCGAATGATTCTTATGAGGCAGGAGTCGGGTGGTGAGCGATCGTACGGGTGAGTTGGGCCAAACCGGGGATTCTGCGCCGATCCCGGTGAGTCAGGCCGGGGTAGATATAGCCATAAAACCAACGCTTGGAGTCGGCCAACGGGTTCGACTCTGGCTTGCCGCGTGGAAAACACGCTTGGCCGTCCTTGGCAGCGTGGACCTGCGATCCCTGGCGATTCTGCGGATCGCGCTGGGGCTGATCCTGCTCTGGGATCTGATCGATCGCAGCCGTTGGTTGACAGCACATTACACGGACAGCGGCATCCTTCCCCGATCGATCCTGATCGAAACCGAGGGAGTCCGGGGCTACCTGTCGTTGCACTGCCTAAGCGGGTCCGTTCTCTGGCAGGCCGCGCTATTTGGTGCGGCAGGTTACTTTGCCCTGACCCTGTTACTGGGCATCCGGACCCGTCTCGCCACCGCGGCCTCCTGGCTGCTGCTTCTGAGCCTGCACCATCGAAACCCCGTGATCCTCCAGGCGGGGGACACGCTGCTTCGGCTGCTCCTGTTCTGGGGAATGATGTTGCCGTTGGGCGCCCGTTGGTCGGTTGATAGTGTGTCCGGGCCGTTGGCCTTGTGCCACCGCAAGGACAACCGCCTGTTGTCCGTGGCCGGTGTCGCCATCCTGCTTCAGGTCTGCCTCGTTTACTGGTTTACCGCCGCCTTCAAGGACCACCCCATGTGGTGGCATCACAACGCGGCGTATTACGCCCTGCGTGTTGATCAGTTGGTCACCCCGTTCGGGATGTGGCTGCGTGAGCTGGAATGGCTGTTGCCGTGGTTGACCTGGGGTGTCTTCGGTCTGGCGGTCGCCGCCCCGCTGCTGGCGTTCTGCCCCGTCTGGACGGGAACAACCAGGCTCTGTGTCATCGCTGCGATGATCGGCATGCATCTGGCGATGGCTATGTGCCTGAACCTTGGGCTGCTGCCTTATGTCGCGGCGGCGAGCTGGCTGGTCTTTATCCCGACTCAGGCTTGGGACCGGTTACGCATCCGCTTCCGCAAACAGACCGGCCTCCGGGCCCGGGCTCCCCGTGTGACCTGGGCGGTGGCGGTGTTGCGCTGGCTGCCGTGGGTGGTCAGCGGGTCACGCCGAGGAACCGGCGACGTCCTCATCGACATCCCGGCCAGTCGGCAGGCGGGTATCCGCGCTCGCAACTGGGAGCAGGTCGTCGCCTCTATTGCACTGCTTTATGTGATCGCATGGAACCTGCAATCCCTGGACGCGAATCGAGACACCCCGCTTCTCCCGGCCGGGCTGGCGTCCTTCGGTGATGTCCTGATGATGGACCAGTCCTGGAACATGATTTCGCCCAAGGCCGAGGCGCTGGATTACGACGGCTGGTTTGTCATGCCCGCCACCCTCGCAGACGGAACAAAGATCGACGCCTTCACACGCGGCCCGATCACCTGGTCCAACCCAATCGGCCTGTATGAAGAACACGAGATGGGGGCCCGCTGGAGACGGTTCCTCCGCAACCTGGCCCGCCCGGAATTTGCGCACTATCTCCACCCGTTTGCCGAGTATCTCGCCCGCCGTCACGACCTCGACCACAACGCAGAAAAACGCATCGAATCGTTCCAGATCATCTTCATCCGTGAACAGGAACAGCCCGACGGCCGAGTCATCCTGACCCGCAACACCCTGCTGGAATATCACCACGGGCCGTAAAAAAAACCGCGCCCCGTACCCGGCATGAAGTACCGGCCGTGGAGCGCGGTATGAATCATGGATCAATCTATCAATATGGTTGCCGCCTCATGGCAAACCAGATCAGGCCCGTTATCAAAACACAGGTACCGGGCTCCGGTATCACGATCATACCCAGCGCATCGACGTCATCCGTTGGCAATAACCCGATCGCCCC
>CAZJCN010000032.1:0-17300 GCA_964544195.1 uncultured Phycisphaeraceae bacterium
GTCGAATATCGTGGACGCCATCAAGTGGGTTCTCGGGGAACAGTCCGCCAAGAGCCTGCGTGGTGGGGCGATGATGGACGTGATCTTCAACGGGTCGGCGAAACGTCGGCCCTCCGGCATGGCGTCCGTGACCCTGACGTTCGACAACAAGCCCGGGGCTGACGGCACCCGTCACCTGGCGATCGAGCGGGACGAGGTTTCCGTCACCCGTCAGCTCTACCGGGACGGCACCAGCGAATACATGATCAACGGCCAGCGGGTGCGCCTGCGCGATGTCCGCGAGCTGTTCATGGACACCGGGATCGGGACCGAGGCCTACTCCGTGATCGAACAGGGGAAGGTCGATGTCCTGCTGCAGTCCAACGCGATCGAGCGTCGGGCGATCTTCGAAGAGGCGGCGGGTATCAGCCGCTTCAAGGCCCGTAAGAAAGAAGCCATCCGGAAACTTGAACGCACCGAGCGCAACCTCGAGCTGGTGCGCCAGCGCCTGGAGGATACGGAGCGCCGGTTGCGCAGCGTCAAGATGCAGGCGGCCCGTGCCCGGTCGTACCAGGAATACACCGCCAGGCTTCGTGAGCTTCAGTTGAGTTACGCCTTGGCGGAATACCACAAGTATCAGACCGCCTTGAGCGAACTGGCCGAGCAGATCGAACAGGCCGAGGCCGATCGTGCCGCCGCGGCCAGGCGTCTGCATGAACAGGAACAGTCCATCGCCGACGCCGAGCTCGAACGTCAATCGATCCATGATCGGCTCAAGCGTCTGGATCAGGAAAGGCTGGAACAGCAGTCACAGAAGCAGCAGGCCCAGCAACGGGTCAACTTCGCGGTGACGTCCCTTGAGGAAGCCGAACGACAGACCAGGCGTGATACCGACCGCCTCGCCGAGTTGGCCGCCAGTCGGGAACAACTGGACAAAGACCTTCAGGAATACAAGCAGCTTGTTGAACAGCTTGCCGAACAGCAACAGGCGTGCGGAAACCGGCTGGAGTCGGCACAGCAGTCACACCGTGAGCTTCAACGCGAACTGAACGAAAAGCGTGCACGGCTTGAAGATGACAAGGCGGGCATCATCAGCCTGATGCGTCGTACCGCGCAGCTGCACAATGAAATCAACGCGCTGGATGCTTTCGAGAACAGCCTGGTCAACACCCGGCAGAAACTCAACGAACGGGCTAGCAGCGTAGCGGAACAGCTCGAACAGCTGCTCAGCTCTCGTGACGAAGCATCGACCAAGCTGGAAGAGGTGCGTTCGCTGCTCCGGGATGAACAGGCGCAGCTCGAACAGCAGAAGCGGTTGGCGGAGAAGTTCGACTCCGAACAACGTGAGCTGACACGTCGGCTCGGCGAGGCCAAGGAGAAGCGTTCCGGCCTGGCGTCGCGACAGGCGTTGTTGCAGGAGATGCAGGACAAGCAGGAAGGCGTGGCCGACCCGGTCAAGGCTGTGCTGGCCCGGGCCGCCTCCCAGGAAGGTGACAGCCGCGATACGTTCGGGTTTGTGCGTGGATTGCTGGCTGACCTGTTGGAAACGGACGTTCAACATGCGGCTGTGGTCGAAGCGGCGCTGGGGGATTACCAGCAGGCGTTGGTGGTCAATCGGCTGGCTGACATATGCTCGGAAAACGGGGGCCGAACCGCGATCGAATCCTTGGCCGGCCGGGTGACGTTTGTTGCGCTCGATCAGCCGGCGCTGCCCGCGCAGGTCGGGGGTGAACTGCGTAAGGTCGGGCCGGGCCGATTTGCCAAGCTGACGTCGGTGGCTGAACTGGTTCGTTTCCCGGGCTGGATGGCGCCGGTCGTCTGGCGGCTGCTCGGGCGGACATATCTTGTCAGCAACCTGGCTGAGGCGTTGTCCTTGCGGGCGCAGATGCCGGACGGATGTCGTTTCGTCACTGAACGCGGTGAACTGCTTGAAGCCGACGGTCGGGTGCTGGCCGGCCCGATGAACGGTACGGCGGGCGGCTTGATCAGTCGGCGAAGTGAGCTGGCTGTCCTGCAGGCGCAGATCGCTGAGTTGGATGAAACGATTCGGCGAGACTCGGCTGCGTTGGGTGAACTCAGCGATCAGGCGACCCATGTCGAGCGTGTCTGCGATGAGCTTCGGCAGTCGATCACGGAAGCCAAGTCGATGTCGGCTGAGCTGAACAGCAAGCTCGAATCGCTCAACGCTCAGATCGCCAACCTGGAACGTGAGCAGCCTGTTCTCGCTGCTGAAACGGAGCAGATCCATCGGCAACTCGCCGAAGCACAGCAGAAAAAGACGGGGCATCAGAGCGAGGCCGAGAAACTCGAAGCCGACTCGGCCGAGCGCCAGCGTCGGGTTGAAGCGGCACAGGCAGAGATTGATGGGCTGGCCGCTCAGGTGGAATCGGCCGGGGAGTCGGTCACCGCGTTGCGGATTGATGCCGGCAAGATCGCGGAACAGCTCGCCTCGGCCCAGCGTCAGGTGCGTCAACTCGAGATCGCCGCCGCCGACGTCGATCGGCAACGGAAGTTGATTGAAGACCAGTTGGCGGGTTACCGGGAGCGTATCGCCGGCTTCGAACAGACGAAGCAAGAGGCGGAACAGCAGGTGCAGGAAGCCGGTCGCAAGCTGGATGAATTGATTACCCAATGCGAACTGGCGCAGCGGAAGGCGGACCAGGCGGACACGGCGTTGGCTGAGCTGAAAGCAACGATGCAGGCCAGTCGATCCGAGGTGGAATCTGCCGATGGGGTGCTGCATAAGCTTCAGGTACGCCAGCGTGAGTTGGAAGTGAAGCTGGACGCGGTCCGTCAGCGTGGCCATGAGCAGCTTGAGCTGGATGTGGCTGAAGCTTACGAGCGTGCGTTGGCGGGATTGGCTGCCGATGACGGCGGTGAACCGACCGACGCGGATGCCGGGGGAGACCCCGAGGACCAGGCCGACCTGAAAGCATTGGACGGCGATGAGGCAGAATCTGAGGCAGACGCCGAATCGCATACATCCGAGGCTGACCCGTTTGATATCGACTGGCCGGCGGTGGAAGCGGAGATCGCCGACCTGCGAGGCAAGATCGCGCGTCTGGGGACGGTCAATCTCGACGCGATCGCTGAGCAGGATCAGCTCGAAGGTAGACAGGACGAGTTGGCGGAACAGGTTAACGATATTGCGCAAGCCAAGCACGATCTGGAGAACCTGATCCAACAGATCAACGATGATTCACGCAAGCGTTTCGAGGAGACTTTCGAGACGATCAAGCGTAATTTCGCCGGGCAGGACGGGTTGTTCCGTAAGTTGTTCGGTGGGGGGCGTGCCGATCTGTTCCTCCAGCCGGATGAAGAAGGCAACGTGGATGTGCTCGAATCGGGCATCGAGATCCGGGCCAAGCCCCCGGGCAAGGAGCCTTGTTCGATCAGTCAGCTTTCCGGCGGTGAAAAGACGATGACGGCGGTGGCGCTGTTGATGTCGATCTTCAAGACACGGCCGTCGCCGTACTGCCTGCTCGACGAAGTGGACGCGGCCTTGGACGAAGCGAATGTTGAACGCTTTACGCAGGTGATCCAGAGTTTCCTGGGCTCGTCACACTTCATCATCATCACGCACCACAAGCGTACCATGCAGGTATGCGACGTCCTTTATGGCATCACGCAACAGGAGCGCGGGGTGTCCAAGCGGGTCAGTGTGCGATTCGATCAGGTCAGCGCGGACGGGCGGATCTCGGAAGAGGCTGTGCGCGAGCAGGAGCAGCGCGATCGTGCGGCGCAAGCCGAGAAACAGACGGGTGAGCCGCAAACAGATGTTGCTGTGTCAGCCGAACCACCTGCTGACGATGAAACGGCCCTGCTCAACGTGGAGGAATCAACCGATTCCGAGGTCGAGCCTCAGCCGGTCGCGGTCGGCGTGGCCTCCGGCAGCAACGGTAATGGCCAAGGCTCGGCGGCCGGATCGAACGGCAAGTCGTCTGCCCGTGAGCGTCTCGCCTCCATGCTGCAAGACCGTGACCCTGTCGAGGTGAAGACCGATTGAGCCGAAGCTGAACGTTCAGCCTGTCCATGATCTTCGTGACGAACGCCTGAAGCCTTACACCGCGCTGAAGGAGCGTCGCCTGGCAAATGAACAGGGCCTGTTCGTCTGCGAAGGCATTCATAACGTGGTTCGTCTTCTGAAATCGGGCCTTCGTGTCCACTCGGTTCTACTGGCGGATCACCGGCTGGGGGAGTTGCGTCCGTACTTGTCGGAAGGAGTGCCGGTCTATACCACCGAGAACTCGTTGTTATCGCAGATCGTGGGTTTTGATTTTCATCTGGGCGTGCTGGCGTGTGGGCATCGCCCCGAGCAGCAGGATATTTCGGCTTTCGACAACGCACGCACATTGATTGTGTTGCCTGAGGTCCGGCACGCCGAAAATCTTGGACTGATTATTCGCACAGCCCACGCGTTGGGTGTTGATGGGGTGTTGTTGAGCGAGATTGGATGCGATCCATTTGCCCGTCGGGTTATTCGGGTGTCGATGGGTTCTGTGTTTTCCGTGCCGGTCGTGTGTGTACCAGGGTTACGAGATCAACTCATACACCTGAAGCATAAACATCACTTTCATCTGCTCGCGTCGGTAGTCGGGAAAGAAGCGGTCCCGGTCCATCGTTATCACAGGCCGAGTTCCGGGCCAGTCGCCGTTCTGTTCGGGAACGAGCCGGAGGGTTTGGCGGATTGCTGGGTCCGTCTGTGTGATGAACGTATCACTATCCCGATGGTGGAAGGAGTGGATTCGTTGAACCTTGCGGTCGCGGTGGGGATCGTGATGCATCGGCTGGTTGTTGAATAAGCCCGATAAGCAGTTTTGGCTGCTTAATCTGTGTGTCAGTTATGTCGATTGTCTGTTTGCAGGACTGTTCTTGAATAGGAGCATGTCATGAAGACGCGAACGGGATGGAACGGGCGTGAACGGCGTGCCGAGGCTCGCGTAGCTGGAAAGGGCACACTGGAAGTCGCGGTACTTGATCAGCACGGACAGGTACGAAAAGTGATGCCCATGGCCGAGGTGATCAATGTCAGTGGCGGCGGTGTTGCTTTCACCACGAGTGACTCGTGTGAAGTCGGCACGCTGGTCCAGTTGCGCACGAAAAACCAACCCGTTAAGCCGTTCCAAGTTCAGATCGTGGGCGCCAACCGACGGGGAGACGGACGCAGTGAACTGCGGGGGCGTTTGGTGTCGGGTGCGGTGCCGGCGTGCCTGATGTACGGTTGGTAAAACGGGGTCTTGTCCGAGAAAATTGTTCAAGTCGGGTGGTTTTCGGCGTCCAGTTCATTGATCCGATCGACGAGCATCCGGAGTCGGCCGTAGGCACGCTTGACAAACACGAAACGGAGCCGGGGCAGGTCGGGGTACAGCTGTTCCTGTGGAAGCGGGCCGCCTTGTTCGATCCGGCCTTCCTTGACGAGGTCGGCGAACTCATCGTTGAGTCGAGTCAGTTGTTCTTCACGGAGCGGTCGTCGCATGCGCAGAACCAGCACGTCATTCACAAACCGTTGCGAGTGATAGTTTCGGTAAAAGTTCAGGACGTGGTCGGCCGCGTCTTTCGGGTTCTCAAAGATGTGGTAAAGCGCCAAGTCTTCGGGGCTGATCAAGCCTTGTTCGAGCAGTTCTTCGCGGACATATTGGTCCCAGCGTTTCCAGTAGCTTCGTCCCGGCGCATCGATCATGACGATCGGGATGGTGGGGGCTTTACCGGTCTGGACCAGAGTCAGGGCTTCAAAGCCTTCATCCTGTGTGCCGAATCCACCGGCGAACAGGGCCACCGCGCTCGATTGCCACATGAACATGAGTTTTCGGGTGAAGAAGTAGCGGAAGTTGATCAGCTTGGGGTCGCCAACGATGTGGGGGTTGGCGTTGGTTTCAAAAGGCAGGCGGATCGAAACGCCGAAGGACGCTTCACGCCCGGCTCCGCCGTTGCCGGCCGCCATGATCCCGCCGCCGGCCCCGGTAATGACCATCCAACCGTTTTCTGCCATCAGCCGACCGAACTGCAGGCAGGCCTGGTATGTCGGGTCGTCTTCCGGTGTGCGTGCCGATCCGAAGATGGCGATCTTCGGTGTCTCTCGGTAAGGGCGGAACACTTTCAGCGCATATCGGAGTTCTTTGAGGCTTCGGCTGACGAGTTTCAGCTCGCCGTCATCAGCCCCATCGTTCATCAGCTTCACGGCCGTGTGCATCATCTCGCGGATGCGTTTACCCGTCAGGGACTCGGGGTCTCCACCAGCCAGCGCGACGACCTGTTCCATGGCTCGAGTCAGCGCGGGGCTGCCCATGGCGTGCCGACCGTTATCTTTATCTTCATGTGGTTTGGTGGTCAGTTCCCTTGCGTCCCGGATACCCTGCGATTCATTCACGGTAGTCCTCTCGGTCATGTCTCGTCTTTCTGATTCTTGGCAGCCCCTCATTGTATCCGTGACGGCATTATTACCAAGGACTTTTCGTACAAAATCATTACCATGGATTCACATCAACCGGGAAGAGAGCCCATACCGGATATAGTTCTCAACTGGATGCTCGGGATGTCAAGTCGTCCCAGATCGTATCATCGACCCAGATACCTTCCCGGATGCTTTGTTGTCTTCGTTGTAATGCTGCTTGGCCGGGATAGCGGGCGTCGGGACACTTTTCAGCAAAGTCGCGGATCAGGGCTTCGGTCCGTTCCGCCGCGGACCGTCCGCCGAGTTTGGTCGGTGCAAAGGCGATATACACCTGACTGACATCGTGGTCGCCCCGTTGCTTGGCGGTGATCTCGGCTGTGGTGTTACCGTCCGCGAGGATCGATGCGAGTGCGTCCAGCAGAACTGTCAGGCCGGAACCTTTCCAATATCCCATCGGCCAGGCGTGTCCGCCTTCAAGGATAGCGGCGGCGTCACGGGTGGGTTGTTGATGTTTGTCGACGCCGCCGACGACGGGCAGTGGTTCGCCGGTCAGACGGTGCGTGTTGAGGCGACCCATGGAGAACTGGCTCATGGCGATGTCCAGGACCAGGTGTTGACCGTTCGGTCCAGGCGCAGCGAGTACCAGAGGGTTGTTACCAATCGCGATGGTGGAACTGCCCCAAGGCGGCTGATTCGCTACGGTGTTGGTCCAACAGATGGCGGGGTGTCCGGCTTCGGCCGCCTGCCAGCCGACATTACCAGCACGCCCCCAGTGGTTTGTATTTCTCAAGGCGACGCAACCGATGCCATGGGTTTGTGTCAAGGCAATCGCGCGATTCATGCACCACTGCGCGTTGAGTGGGCCTAGGCCGTGCAACCCGTTGCAACGTTCGATGGCACCGAATGACGCGATCGTGATCGGATCGGTGTTCGGGTCGTGAATGGTCTTTCTTTCCAAGGCTCTGAGCAGGTGGGGGACGAAGTGCAGGCCGTGAGAATACACGCCGTCTCGGCTGGCGAGTACGTAAAGGTCGGCAAGCCTGCTTGCCCGTTCTTCAGTAATCCCGGCTCTCAGAAACAGCTGAAGGAGTGTGTCCGTTGCTTCTTCAATCGTGATCTTAGCCATCGAACTGCTCTTGTTACGCACTTGGCTTTTTGGGCATGATACCGCGGTGAGATGGGGGGCACGAAGCCGAGACGATATACTCCGAGGCTTGGAGGTAGCGTAGCATGTCTGAATCATCTCCTGCCGAGGTCTACCGTCGCCGATCACTGCCTGCGCCAACGGGGTTTTTTCGGATGCTGGGTCCGGGGCTGGTGTGGATGGCGTTGGCGCAGGGAAGCGGCGAGTTGATCTGGTGGCCTTACATGGTGGCGAAATACGGATTGGTCTTTCTTGTTTTGCTGGTCCCGGCCTGCCTGCTTCAGTTTCCATTGACGTTTGAGATCGGACGGTACACCGTCTTGACCGGAGAAGGGGTGTTCAAGGGCTTTTTTCGGCTGAACCGCGCGTTCGGGATCGGGCTGTGGGTGCTGTTCACGGTGTCCTTCTTCTGGTTCGGTGCGTTTGCATCGGCGGGGGGGACAGCGATCGCAGCAGCCACTGAAAGCTGGTTTCCAATGGACTGGTCGCATGAAGCGCAGTCTTTGTTCTGGGCTCAGTTATCCATCGTGGTTTTTACGGTCGCGATCGTCTGTGCTCGTAGCGTGTATCGACTGATCGAATGGGTCATGAAAGTGGTTGCGATTGTTTCGCTGGTGGGGATGGTGATTGCCTGTTCGCATCCGTCCGTCCGATCGCATGTCTGGCTGTTCCTGCAGGGGTTGGTGACCGTGGATGTCGAGGGGATGGCAAAGCTGGACGTTCAAGCCGACGCTTCGAGGCTGCTGACCGCGATCACGTTCGCGGGATTGGGGGGGTTCTGGACGCTGTTTTACTCCTATTGGATCCGTGAGAAAGGGATCGGTATGGCCCGTCATGCCCAAAAGATTACGGGCTTTCGTGGCGGGGCTGAGCCGATCCGTGCTGGTGAGCCGTTGCTGCCTGAAGAGGATGACGAGGCACCCGGCAGACTTCGCCGGTGGTACCGCTACCTGAAGATCGAAACCCTGATCGGGATCCTGGGAAACCTGGCGACCACACTGATGACCTGCCTGTTGGCCTTTGCGCTGTTGCACCCGGAGGGCCTGTTGCCCGAGGGCTTTGATATTGCGGTGGTTCAGGCTCGATTCTTCGAGGTGACGTGGGGAGACTTCGGGCGCGTATTGTTTCTCGTGATCGCTGCGGCGTTTTTGGCGGATACCTGGCTGGCGACCGCGGACTGTGTCAGTCGGGTTCATCTGGATGCGATTACTGAGATCTTTCCTTCCGTTGCCCGTCAGGATCAGCGGAAGTGGTACTACGGGCTGGTGCTGATCGGGGCGGTGATCACCAGCGTAACGATGTATTTTGACCGGCCCGGCGCGTTGATCATCGTGAGCGCCGTCATCGGCTTCGCCGGGACCGTCATCTACGCCACCGCGCTGATCATTCTGAATCATTTCAAGATCCGACGGTTGCTGCCACCATCGATGCGCAGTAGCTGGATGAGCTTATTCATGATCGTGTTCGTGACCGGTTGCTACTTTGTCCTGATGGCGGCTTACCTATGGGTGCAGGTACCGGTGTGGATGGGTCGTACGGGGGGTTGAGGTGGTTGATGTCTGAGGCGAATTACGACTCCACAAGGATCAGGATGACGAATGCCAGGATGCTCAGCACAACCAGTGAGGTGCCGATGATGCCGCACACCAGCCCCGCGGTCGCCATGCCGGATGAGGTGGGGTTGACCGTGCCCTGACGGATCTGCTTTTTTTGGCGAGGACACTGAAGATGATCGCAAGCGGGCCGCACACGATGGAAGGCAGACCATACAGGCCGCAGCCGAAGATGGAGCAGATGCCGAGGACCATCGATGCTACGGCCTTGCCGGAGGTGGGTAGCGTCTGGCTGTGGAATGATGGAGCCACGGTTCGCCCGCACTCCGGGCACTTGGATCCGATCGCGACACCGGTCAGGTTATAACCGCACTGAACACAGTACACGGTGGTGGCTTCCAAGGTTTCTTTCCCGGATGATGGGGCCCCGGTTGTTTCCCAGTCCTTGGGGGAAGGCGGGTAAGCCTCGTCGTAATCATCTGGTCCTGTCTGGCCTGATGTCGGGAAGTCGTGGTTGGTCATGGGATGGTTCGCAAGCGAGCGAATGAATGGTGGATGGGAGCCCCTTTCGTTTTGTACCTTGCGGTATAAGGATACCCGAAGGTTTGAACAGTAAATACGTCCGATAATATCCATACCATCCGTTGCCTGGTCTGGGGCAGATGATTTGCCGTTAACCCATTACTTATTAACGTGGTTATGCACGCTTTGACGATATGTCCAATTACCGGTCAGCCCGGCGCTCGCAGGCATGCAACATGTTGGGAGCAACTTGGGCCGATGTTTGCTGAATGTGGAAGGAATTCAATGTAACAAGGATGTGCGTTGTCCATGCAAGCCAATGACACCATTTCAGACGCGATGAACAGGCCGATGCAGGCACCACGACCGTCGAAGATCGGCCGACGGGTGGTCGGTCGGTTAGTGGTCCCCCCCAAGCGGTACAAGATGGGTGAGTTGGCTTCGGCTACGGGCCTGAGTCGGCAGACCTTGCATAACTACACGAAATGGGGATTGATTCAGGCATCGGGGTGGACCCCCGGCGGGCATCGGTTGTATGACGAATCGGTCTTTGCCCGGCTTGAACAGATCATGCGGCTCAAGGCGAGGATGACCGTCGAGCAGGTCCGTGAAGTATTGCAACAAGGGACCGATACGACAGGAGATCGGGCGGCGTAGCTATGGCGGACGCACCCCCATTCAATGCCGGCGTATCGTCTGACGGCCAGGACCTGTCCTGGTCGCAGGTCTGGCAGTTGCCCACGTTGCTCCTGGGCATGGGGCTGTTGATCATCGGCGTATATATGGCTCTGCCCGGCCGAGAGATGTCGGATTTTCACGGGGCGTTGGCCGATGTGGAACTGCTGCTGGAAAAAGATCAGCTTGACGAGGCCGAGCAGAAACTGGATGAACAGATCAAGCCTCGGATCAACGAGGCCACGGTCGAAGACCTGGGTTACTTCTGGCGTCTGTACGGCGACCTGGTCTATCTCAAGCTCTATAAGACCGGCGTGGTCGGTCAGCACGGGGTTGAATCGGCCATCCCCATCTACAAGAAAATCCTCGAATATTATCGCAACGCCCAGGATAAAGGTTACGAACTAACCGGGGCACCGCTTCGGCGTTATGTCCGGACGTTGGTGGCTTTGGGCCAAGACGAACAGGCGTTGGCCATTCTCGATCGGATGCGGGGGGCGGAGGCATCGCAGCGATACCTGATCCTGCGAGACATGATCGAACGCAAACGGGCGGACAGTCCCAAGGTCGATCAGGCATTACTGGACGCGATCGAGCCTTTGATGCAGCGGTTCCGCAAGGACGTGGAGTCGATTACCGACCCGGCCATTGCACGTATTCAGACCGCCTGGGTTGACGGGTTACAGGCGTCATTGATGATCAATGCCGGCACACCTGAACTGGCGATCGACTTCCTGCTTCGTCGGATTCAGCGTTTGGCCGCCAAAGGGGGCGACCGGGACCTCGCCCCGTTATACATCCGGTTGGCGCAAGCGTATGAGGCGATCGGTGATAACCGGACGGCTGAACAACGCTACCTGCATGCACAGAGCCTGTTGGACGCGACGGATGATATGAATGCTGAGATTCTGGTCGGCTTGGGGCGTCTGGCGTTGGCGCAGACAACCGGTCAGGAAGTCGAGGAGGCGTTGGAGCTGTTCCGGCAGGCGGAGGAAAATTACCCGAACTCTCCGGCTCACATTCAGGCGCTGCTCGGGCGGGCGGATTGCGAGGCCCGTCTGGGCGATCATGGTGCAGCGATTCACTACTTTGATCTGGCTGCACGTGAGCTGGTATCCAAAACCCGGCCGTGGGACATCCGTCGGGCGGAAGCGGTGACTGTTCTGAATACCCATTTCGAGCGATCGGTCGATATCAATGAATACGAGCGAGCGAAGGATTATCTTGATGTTCTCGCCCTGATCGAGGGGAAGAACCCTTCAGCCAAGCTACTGCTGAATCTGGCGGTGACCTGTGAGAAGATCGGCGATCAACGTCTGGCGTCTGCGTCACAGGTGGTTAAGACCACTGCGGGGCAGCGCCCGATGTCGCCCGAAGCCAGACGGCTGGCCAACCAGCAGGCGGCGGAATGTTACGCCAAGGCCGCGAGGTATTACGAACAGCACGCCGCCAAGGTGACGATCGACGATAACGAGGCACACGGGCACAGCTTGTGGCAAAGTGCTCTGAACTATGACCGGGCCCAGCTCTGGTCGGACGCGATCCGTGTCTACGAGCAATTCATCGCCACCCGGAACGGGGACCCTCGGCGATTGCGGGCGATCCGGAACCTTGGACTGGCTTACATGGCTGATCGTCAGTACGCCCCGGCCCTGGCGCAGTTTCAACGGCTGGTCGATGAGCATCCCCGCAGCCCGGAAACTTACGCCAGTCTGGTTCCCATGGCCAAGTGTCAGGAAGCCATGGGCGATCTTGAGCTGGCTGCGCAGACCTTGTCACGGGTGCTTCAGGATCACCAGACGATTACTCCCGACAGCGGTGAGTATCGTGAGGCGTTGATTGCTCTTGGTAAGCTTTATCACCGGATGGGCAAAGACGATCCGGACAAGTATGCCCGTGCCATCGAGCTGTTGTCCGAGGCTGTGCAGCGGTATGGCCAAGATGAAGAAGGGCCGGTGTTGCGTTACTTGCTGGCGGACGCGCTGCGACAGAGCGTGCCGGCACTGGATAAACAGATCGCGATTACCCAGTCACAGTCCGTCCAACTGACCCTTCAACAGGAACGAAACGACCGGCTTGAGCAGGCCCAGATGTTATACAACCAAGCGATCAACGGCCTTGAGGCCTTGCGCAACACCTTAGGTGAACTCGATGCGATTGAACAGGTCTATCTGCGTAATGCTTATTTCTATCAGGCCGACTGCGCCTATGACCGGGGGGTGTATGAGCAGGCCATCCAGCTTTACAGCACCGCTGCCAACAATTACGCCAACGACCCCGCCTCTTTGATCGCACGGATTCAGATTGTCAATGCGTATTGTGAGCTTGGGCGTTTTCAAGATGCCCGGGTGGCAAATGACATGGCCCGCAGTCAGTTGGAACGGATTCCGGACTCTGCGTTTGAAGATGAGAACCTGCCGATGAAGCGCGCTCACTGGGAGAACTGGCTGCGTTGGACCAGTGAGCGTGACCTGTTTGGTCGGCAGGCCAGTGCCGACGGCGTCGGGGGCTGAGCGGCCTGATGTGATCTTAAGGCGCAAGAAATTGCGCGATCGGGCACGATTTGCCGATAGTAGGACATGCCAGGGCAGGAGGCCCGGCCGGTCAGGCTCCGTCAGCCTGATAAAGCGAGGTCATGGATGACCGACACGCCCTTAACAACGCCTTCAACGAGCACAGGCTACGATCGCCCGGACCCCAAGGTCGGGTTCGAGGCGATGTTTCGACTGTTGACTGAACAGCGGGACCTGTATCGCCAGCTCAAAGCTTTGAGTGACCAGCAATCGGCCAGCATCCAGGAGGGTTCGACCGAGCAGCTCCTGTCACTGCTTTCACAACGGCAGAACGTGATCGACAGCCTGTCCCGTCTTAATGGGGAGCTGGCTCCGTACCGGGACCGCTGGTCACAGATTGCTGATTCCGTGGATGATGCACGGAAAACCCAGTTGAGGGACATGCTCGACGAAATCGAGCAGTTGCTACAGCAGGTCGTGGCGCAGGATGAGAAAGACCGTGAAAGCCTGAAGCTGGCGCAGCGGCAGATCGGAACGCAGTTGACCCGTGTCGGTCAGGCGGGCCGTGTATTAAAGGCTTATACACCAGCCGATTCAGATGCCCGCCCCCCCGTGTTCACCGACCGTCAGGGATGAGCGGATCGATGTTTTGAGGATTGTCAGGGATGACCCAAGCAGAACAGGCCAGCCAGGGATTACTCGAGCCGACCGCGGTCGTCGGTCACGGTGACGAGAAAGCCAAGGCCGAACGAGGCCGATCTCCCGGTGTGGATGATCTTGCTGACATTATCCGTGCCTACAACCAGGTGACGGATAAGTTGCAGCGAAGCCATGAAGTGCTTCAGGCAGAGGTTGTTCGCCTTCGACGTGAGCTGGCTTCCGCCGATGCACAGCTGCAACGTTCCAAACGGTTGTCGGCATTGGGGGAGATGGCGGCCGGGATCGCGCACGAGGTTCGTAATCCGCTGGCTGCTATCCAGTTGTACGCCTCCATGATCGTGCAGGACTTGTCTGTCATGGGCGAATCCGCCCGCGAGCCGATGCGTTGTGCCAACGAGATCGTTTCAGCGGTCCGGGGGCTGGACGCGATCGTTGGAGATGTCCTGGCGTTTGCACGTGAATTGTCACCCAAACCCACTCTCGTACCGGCCGAGTCACTTTTTGAACGGGTCATTGTTTCGCACCGTCCCGCGATTGAGGCGGCTGGGGTTGACTGGGTATGTGAGCACAACGGGTTGGATGTCTATGGTGATCCCGACATGCTGCATCGAGCCTTGCTGAACCTTGTTCGCAATGCGGTCGATGCCATGATGACGGTTGACGGGACCAGGAGGCTGACACTCACCGCTCGTGCAGAAGACGACGGTGCGGTGACGCTGAGTGTGGCGGATACCGGGCCGGGTGTGGACCAGGAGACCGTCGATCGGCTGTTTAATCCGTTTTTCACCACACGCCAGACCGGGACCGGGCTGGGTCTGGCCATCGTCCACCGCATCGTAGATGCTCACGGCGGCGCCATTGCGGTGTCAGCCAATCCACACGCTGAACACGGGGCGGTCTTTGCATTGACCATGCCGGCGTGTGTGATTGATGCTGTTGATCCTTCGGATGAAACCATGTTTGCCGGAGTCGGTAATGAGTAACAAGGTTCTGGTCGTAGATGACAAGCAGATGATGCGCGACAGCGTGGGTTCCATGCTGCAGCGTGCCGGGTACAGCGTGGTTTCGGCGTCAGACGGCAACGCGGCCCTGAGCATGGTCGCCAAGCATCGGCCCGCCGCGGTCATTACCGACCTGAAGATGCCGGAGATGGATGGTCTTGAGTTGCTGACCCGTCTCAAACAGGCGGACGATCAGCTGCCTGTGGTGTTGATGACGGCCTACGGCAGCGTGAATGACGCGGTGTCGGCCATGAAGCAGGGGGCTTTTGACTTCATTCAAAAGCCTTTCGAGGGCGATCAACTTGTGATGGTGATTCGCCGAGCGGTCGAGCACAACCGGCTGGTGCGGGAGAACGCGGCCCTGCGAACCGTCACGAACGCGTTGCCCGGCGAGACCCCGATTTTGGTCGGCAAAAGCCCGGCTATGCGTCAGCTTGCCCAGCAGATCCATCAGATCGCCAATTCCAACGGGACCGTGCTGATCTGTGGTGAGTCCGGGACCGGCAAAGAAGTCGTCAGTCGGACGATCCATGCACACAGTGCCCGCCGGGATAGTGTCATGTTGGCTGTGAACTGTGCTGCCCTGTCGAGCAACCTGCTGGAGAGCGAATTGTTCGGCCACGAGAAGGGGGCCTTTACCGGCGCAGATCAGATGCGCAAGGGCAGGTTCGAGTTGGCTGACGGGGGAACGCTGTTGCTCGATGAGATCAGCGAGATCAGCCCGGAGCTTCAGGCCAAGTTGCTGCGTGTATTGCAGGAACAGAGTTTTGAAAGGGTCGGCTCGAGTGTGACCATGAAGGTGGATGTGCGGGTGATTGCGACGACAAACCGGGATCTGTCCGCCGCCGTTTCAGCCGGGGAGTTTCGGCAGGACCTGTATTACCGGTTGAACGTATTGCCGATTGTCCTGCCGCCTCTTCGGATGCGCACGGACGATATCCCATTGCTTGTCGAACACTTCATGATGCAACTGGCGATGCGCGAGGGGCGTGAGCCCAAGCGGTTCGATGCCGAGTCTCTCGAGCTGTTGATGGCGTATTCCTGGCCGGGCAATGTTCGTGAATTGCAGAACATTTGTGAGCGTGCCAGCGTGCTTAGCCGGGGGCAGGTGATCAAGGCGGGGCTTATCCAGCCGTGGCTGACGGGTTCCGAGCCGCAGATCAATGTCCAGCCCGCGCCACAGCCGCCGACGGCTCCCGCTTCGAACGGCTATGGATCACCGCCTGCTTCTTCGCCGCCTCCGGGTCCCATCAGGAGCTTGGAGGAGGTCGAACGGGAGCAGATTATTCAGGCGTTGGGATACTTCTCCGGAAATCGGGTACGTACCGCCAAGGCCTTGGGTATCGGCGTTCGGACTTTGGGTCTGAAACTCAAGAAGTGGAAGGAGATGAACCTGGTTGCTCAGTCGATCTGATCCCAATCCGGAGCGCAATATTTCCAGTGGAAAGCGCATGACATGCGCTGTCATCGCGCAATATCTGCGCTTTCGGAACCGTGTGAATAGTGTTCATGGGCTGTCTTTGGACATGAGTCGTCGTCAGCGAATTTGGAATACCAATTGCAGAGGGCAGGGTGTCGGGGCCTTGGTGAGGCCGGCTGTCTGCATGGAGGTATCCCTATGATCAGCAAGTTGTTTACAAGCGGATCGATGCAGGCGGTTGAGCGGTTGGTCGAGTTCACCGGGGCTCGACACAAGCTTTTGGCTGCGAACATCGCCAACTTCGAAACGCCGTTTTACCGTGCCAGGGACCTGGACCCGCAGGTGTTTCAGGCCAGCCTCCGCAGGGCGATTGACGATCGGCGTCGCTCCGGCAACGGGCCGATCGATGGCCGATTGGATATGCCCGATACGCCCCAAGCCCGCTACCGGGATGACGGCGTGCGGTTTAAGCCGACTTACAGCGACGAAGGCATTATGTTCCATGACAGGACAAATGCAGACATTGAGCGCACCATGCAGCACCTGGTGGAAAACACGATGGCCCACAACATGGGGTTGGAAATGTTGAAAAACCAGTTCGACCTGCTGAAAACAGCAATCCGTGGACGTGTTTGATTAATGGTAGTTACCTGACCGACAGGTCAAGACGGAACTAAAAGTCATGTTCGGATCACTGGACATCTCGGCCTCGGCGTTGGTGGCTCAAAGAACCCGCCTGGAGTCCATATCCGCGAATATCGCGGGGGCTCAGGCGATCGAAAACCCTGATGGCGAGCACGAGCCGTTTCAGAAGCGGATCACAATATTTGCTCAGGGCGACCCCGTATCCGGCAAGCAGGAGGGGGTTCACGTCAAGGAGATTATTCAGCAGGTCGGTTATACGAAGAAGTACGAACCGGGCCATCCGTTTGCCGATGAAAACGGAATGGTGACGTACCCCGACATCAGCCCGGAGGTCGAGGTGATTAACGCCATGGCCGCATTTCGGGCTTATGAGGCGAACGTCACTGCTGCGGAGGCCACGAAAGCCATGCTGCAGGCCAGCCTGAGATTGCTTGCTTAATCAATGTGAATCAGGTAGATACACCCGGCCCGAATCGGCCGAAGACAACGGACTTGAACGATGACTGATCCTTTAGGACTGATACCCAACACACCCGGGGTCTCGCCGATCCGAACCGGCGGGCCCGGTTCGTCGCAGTCCTCGCGCCCGGACGGGACCGATCAGGCTTCCGGGCCGAGCTTTAAGGACGTGTTGATGAAGCAGATCGATCAGGTCAATCGTTTGCAGCAGGATGCGGAAATCGCCATTGAAGATGTGGTTTCCGGCAAACGTGATGACGTGGATCAGGTGCTGATCGCCAAGCAGAAAGCGGATATCGCTTTTCAGATGCTGTTGCAGGTTCGTAATCAGATGATGG